>NZ_JAIJHU010000030.1:0-38999 GCF_022723415.1 Barnesiella sp.
CCTGTCGCATGCGACAGGCTTTTTATTATATTATAGAGGATCGTATCCCGCTTCTCGGGCTAATGATTTGTCTTCGTTTACTCCCGATCCCAGCGTTGTGAGCATGTCGCCCATCAATAGTCCGTTTACTCCGGCCGATAGTGCTTGCTTTTGTGTTTCTCTGGATAACCTCGCCCGCCCTCCGGCAAATCGAATGAACGTCCGTGGCAGTATGAATCTGAAAATTGCGATTGTAACTAAAATCTCCTCGTCGCTGATGGGGGGCATATGTTCCAGAGGTGTTCCCGGTATGGGATTCAATATATTCATGGGAACAGAACAGACCCCTAATTCTTTTAGTTCAAAAGCCAATTCGATACGTTGTTTCATATTTTCTCCCATACCGATGATTCCACCGGAACAGATTTCCATTCCTAACTTTTGGGCTGTCCGAATCGTTTCTTTTTTTTGTTCAATGGTATGTGTGGTACATAGCTCGGAAAAATAGGACGAGGCTGTTTCTAAGTTGCAGTGATAACGTTTTACTCCGGCGGCTTTCAGTTTCTCTAATTCTTCTCGTTTCAATAGTCCCATAGAGGCGCAAAGGTGTAAGTGGGTTTCTTCTCCCATTTTTCGATAAATATCGCAGAAATAGTCTATTTCCGAGGCTTTTATCCTTCTCCCACTGGTGACCAAAGACAATCTTTTTATTCCTTGTTGTTCGTTTAAACGGGCAATGGATATAGCTTCATGTATGGGTATAGCGTCGTATGTTTCTATTTGGGTGTGATGATGGGCCGATTGGGCGCACCATTTGCAGTTTTCGGGACAATGACCAGAACGGGCATTGATGATCGAGCAAGTATCGAGCGTTTTATTACAGAATTTTTTACGGATTTCGTCGGCAGCAGCATATAGGTCCGAACGAATGGCTTTTTGTGCTAATTCTAATGCTTCGTCGGGGGTAATTTCTCCTCCGGCAAGTATACGCTCTTTAATTTTTTGCAACATGATTCCTTTTTTGTGAATGGGCTATTATTTATAGGATACAAATGTAAATTTTTTTAGGAACAATACAGGCCGAGACTTCTATAAAATTATGGAGAAAAAATTTATTGTGAAATATGTTTTTTTTAATTCTTTCGTTTTTAAGTAGATAGAAAATTTTGTGCATTTTTTTGTGGAATGCTATTGTTATCTAAGAAAAAATATCTACTTTTGTGCCCGGGTAAGTCCTATACGGCCAGCTCCCTGTGAATCCCCCAGGGTTTGACCGCAGCAAGGGTAGCCGGTTGTAGCGGCGCGATGTAGATAGCTTACCCACCTGCCGATATAGCTCAGTTGGCCAGAGCACGTGATTTGTAATCTCGGGGTCGTGGGTTCGAATCCCTCTATCGGCTCAAAGGACACTCTTTTTAGAGTGTCCTTTTATTTTTAGATTTTAGGCATTCTTCTTTTGGAATATCCAAGAACTTTAATTATTTATATGTGTTTAAATTACAACTATTGTTGTTAAATGTCTTGGTTATGAAAAGATTCGCATTTTATCTCCTTCCTATACTATTATGTTTTGCAGTGGGATTGTCGGCCAGTTATTTTCAGTCTGATTCTATTTCTGAGTGGTATCCATTGCTGAATAAACCGGCTCTTACTCCGCCTAATGGAGCTTTTCCTATTGCATGGAGTATCATTTATATTTGTATGGGACTTTCATTGGGGCGCTTGATAGAAAGGGATGCGAATAAAACCTTGTCGGTGTTATGGGGGATACAGTTAGTCGTTAATTTCTTATGGAGCTTATTATTTTTCGCATTTAGAAATCCGTTTTTGGGATTGATAGATATTTTATTACTCGATATTTTAGTGTGGATTTATATATCAAGGGCATATCGAAAAGAGAAAGCGGCGGCACTGTTATTTGTGCCATATTTCTTGTGGCTTCTTTTGGCTACATATCTTAACGGATATGTATATTTGTACAATTAAAAAATTCTTCTTATGGAAATAACGCATGATTTGTCGAGAAAACAGTTTCAGACTGTCGCTGACGGGAAAACTGCATACGTGTCGTATGATCTTGTCGATGGTTGCTTGAATATAGAACATACGATTGTCCCCCGGGAAATCGAAGGGCGGGGTATCGCTGCCGCTTTGGTGAAGGCTGCTTATGACTATGCGCTTGACCATGACTTACTTCCGGCTGCGACATGCCGGTATGCGACAGTCTGGTTGGATCGGAATCCTCAATACAAAGATAAGGTTTCGTCTATGAAATAGTTTAGCGGTCTTTTCAGCAAAAACCGATTCTATTTCTAAGAGTCTGTCTTTCATCTATTTCAAAGCAAGCTACATCGGCATGTGTGATTCTGTTTCGTGAAAATTTTATGCCCGCCTCACCGAGTCGGAGATAGGCGTTTTGCATAATGGTTCGCGATATGATTTTCATGGTTCGGGCGTTTGCATAACAAGAATATTGGTCGGAACAAAGGTATTCTATGTAATGCTGCATGATACTTTCTGCTTTTTGTTCAAAAGAGAAATCTTTGTCCGATAGCATTTGTTTCAGGATTTCGAATAACTCTTCCGAGGTATAGTCTTCGAAAATTAAAGTGTGGTCGACTTCGTGAGCGCCGTTATCAATTAACTGTTCTACCAAATCTTGCCGGGGAGCCCGGTTCTCGGCAATGATGAGAGCATGAGCTCCGGGCATGGCAGAGGTGTATCCTGCCAACTTGATTCGTAGTTGTTCGCTATCAAATGTGTTGTATGCATTTTTGAATTTCGGAGAGTCGCCATCGATGAATAAAAGTCCCTGTCGTGACTTTTTCATGGCATCTTGTAGAACTTCGTCCACTTTATAGTCGGGGACATTGTAGAGCTGTTCTCCTTTTATTTCTATAAATTGTCCGTTGCCGAGTATGTTCATGGCTTTCAGTAAGTCGGACATAATTTCAGCGACTGTGCTTTTCCCGGTTCCTGTATTTCCTGCGAAGCTCCATTTCAAAGGGATTTCCCCAAAGAAATTTTTTTCGTTCTCGTGTAATAACCGGGCGATCTTTACAAAGTTATGGATTGCGGCTTTTACATTGGATAATCCGATCATTCTGTCGAGTCGGGCTAAGCATTCATCTATGGTTCGTTCATCGAATTCCTCCGAAGATATGATTATTTTTTCATCGGTGTTATCTGGTATATCTTCTTGTTCGATGGTGACGAGCGACCGTTTGTCGGGATTCCCCGAATCGTATATTCCGCTTTGAGCCAAACGAGTGGCCATGGCCGGAAGTATTTTCGAAGAGATAAGTCTGTTGACATAGCGGGCGTTCCCGAAATGGCGGTCTCTGTTTCGATGGTCTTTTTTTATCAGTTCTAATAGCGTTTGACGAGCAGAGTCGGTTATTTCGTACCCTTCGCGTTGTATGGTGAGGTCGGCTATCTCCAATAATTCTTCGGGTGAATAATCTTCGAAGTGAAATGTAAAAGGAAATCGGGATTGCAAGCCGGAGTTCGATTCCAAAAGCAGTTTCATTTCTGCTGGATATCCGGCGAGAATAACGATTGTCCCGAAGTTGTCGTCCGACAGTTTCGGTAATAATGTTTCTATGACTCTGTTTCCGAAGTCGCGTTTGTCTCCATCTTTGTCATTGGTAAACAGACTGTAAGCCTCGTCTATGAAAAGGACCCCTCCTTTGGCTGCTTCGATGGCAGCTTCGGTTTTTTGTTCGGTCTCTCCCAACCATTTGCCAACCAATTTGCTCCGGTCGGTACGTATGACGTGACCTTTTTCGAGTAACCCCATTTTGTGGAAAATCTCACCGATGAAATCGGCAACGGTTGTTTTCCCTGTTCCCGGGTTTCCAGTAAAGACCATGTGAAGGGGTGGTATCGAGGCTTTTAACCCGGCTCTTTTGCGTGCGGCCAATAGTTTTACATAGTTGAGATGTTCGGCAATGCTCTGTTTCAGATTGTTTAGCCCGATCATCTCTTGTAAAGAGTTCATGGCATCTTTTTCTTTTGTCGGGTCTATCTCTTTTTTTTCTCCGATCGGGGGGCGTGTCTGTATGTTGAATAGATTATATTCTCCTTCTTCTTCGTTCCCAATGCGAAACGGGGCATTCAATACTTTTTCTCCTAAGAAATAGATCTCGACGGCATATTCTCCGTTTTCATAATCCGAGAAGTCGACGGGTTCTTGGAATGTCCATAGCCGGTTTCTTTCTTCGTCGTCTTGTGAAATGAAAGTTCCGACTGTTTCGTATTTGGTTAATCCGGTTTGTGCACGGATTTTTATTTCATATTCATACGATTTGTCCGTGTCTTTTAGTTTGCTTATCCCGCAGAATCCGATATAATAGTTGCTATGTATACTCGGGTTTATACTTGTGTAGGAGATGATAGGACGGTCTGGGTCGGGAGCGATGCTTTCGTTTTTGAACAATAGATAGTTGTTTACTTCGAAACATTCGTCGTATTTCTGGGGCAAAGATATAAAAGTCGCGCTTTTGGTTGTATATTCTTCTTTGTCGGAGAGTCGGGATAGGCAGTAAATCCATGAGCCTTCTCTGTTTTCTCTTTCAGGAAGAGCGAAATATGCCGATGGACTGGCGTAGTTTTCGGTGTCGATCGGCATGGAAATTTGAGTTTCTATGTAGGAGCTTCCATCGGGGGCAATTAGTTCTGTTAAAAAAGTTTCGTCCCAAGCATCTATTGTAGCAGATTCGTTTTGTCCTATGCATTCTGTCGAAATGAATAGATATTCTCCTTCATCAACACTGAATTGTGTGCGTAGTGAATCTCTGGGTATTTGTTCTTTTGTGTCGCATATGGAGAAAAAAGTATTTTTAAAGATGATATGATGGCTGGTATTAGACGGGGAATTATCGCTTTCTTCTTCATCTTCCGTCTCCTCTTCTGATAATTGACTTTGAATAAACTCGTCGAGTAAACGATCAAATTCGTCGTCCGGTAAATCATTGTCGTTTTCGGCTTGCAATTCACTATTGGATAATGAATCCAATACAGATTCGGTTTCGTCGATATTATCTTTGATAGATTGTAGCAGCTCTTCGAGTCGTGCTATTTTTTTGTCCTTTTCGTCCATAGATCGGGTGTTTTCCGGTATGAGTTTGTGGGGCGAAGATAGTTATTTGTCATTAAAGAGGCAAATCGGCAGTTATCGAATGAATTCTATCAGTTTGTATTTTGCATCCCATGTAATTAAAAACGGGATAAATTTTCAAATTTTATCCCGTTTTTAATGTGCGTGCTTGGCTATGAAAATTTTTAGAAAATTTCTGTAACAATACGAATGTCGCTTCGGTCGGTAAATTGTAAAGTGAACCAGATCTTCCCGGCATCGTTTACTTTTTCTATGGAAACCGTGCAAGCCTCGTATTGTATGGGTGTATTGTCATTGTCACGGGTAGCCATGATTCCGTTGTTCAAAATCCCTTTTTGGGAAAAATCGCCTTGTGCAGAAAATCGTAAAAGTTTCCCTGTTTCGACATAAGTAAATCCATAGGAGCGTACCGATTTGTCGGTCGGAGAGCCAGTTATATCCATGCCGGGCTCGCAGCTCACTTGGAGTCCTGCCGTTTCTTCCGTTTTGACGGTCGAGCCGGATATCCATGATTCTATTCGGGGCGTGGAGTCGATAGTAAAACCCATTTGATAAGAGTTTGCCGAAATGGTAAACGAGTAGTTGTGGCTTTCTCCTGAGTCGAGGATAACGGTTAGAGTCACTTTCCCTTCTTTAATAGCTGTCACTGTGAGTATTTTTCCCGACAATTCATAAGAAATTGCGGAGTTATTGGTCGTTATGGTATAACTTGTCGAGTTGGGTAGCTTGATAGATACCGACTCGTTTACCCGTAAAATAAAGTCGGTTGGTTGACTCTCGTTCTTATCGTCTTTACAGGCCGAAAAGAAAAGGAGGGCTGTTGCGATTGTTAGGATATAACGGATATATTTAGCTGCATTCATGATTGATAGTAATTTTTATTCTATGATTTGTACACGCATTTTCCCTGTTCCGTAAATAGTCGTGAATTGTATTGTGTGAAGCCCTGCGGACAATTCGGAAGGAGTGAGATGTGTAGCCGGTTTTCCGTCCACAGTCCATTGTGTATCCAAGTTCATGTTTAGCATCAGGCGCACTGGTTCGTCGCTTTTCTTGTAGGTCGATTTTATGTCGATGATTCTCAAATAGGAGGCATCGGACAAGAGTACAGTTCCAGAAATGGTTATGTCTACGGGGGCAGATAATTCGTCGCTCGATAATCGGAGTGTCACATTGCGAGTCCCGATCGACCGGGGAGAAAAGGTTATGGCGAGATTGATTCCGGTCGTGTTTAATTCATGAGCCGGCAGATTGGACATTCCCAAAGAAAAATCTCCCGAATCGTTATTCAATAGTTTTGCTGTAATATCTGTTGTCAGATTTTTCCCTTTGATGTATATCTCTTTATCTTTCGATGTTTCGGTTCCGATGTATCCGAATTCAATTTTGTCGTTCGATATGCTGATACTTGGGGCGGAGGTGGATTGTCCCGAAAAACTGAATTCATAATTTGTCGAGTCGCCCCAGATATACTCTACCATATTGGGATAGTCTATGAAAGGATTTCTGTTTCCTTGAAAACTGTATACGGCGTTGTTGCGGTCTATTTCTTTTTGACTGACAGGGTCTTGTCGATGCCATTTCAGTAATAGGGACTGTCCATAGGCATTCAGTGTGGGGTAACTGTTTTGAGCGAACATGGATAGGGCAGAAGACTTCCATGAATAGTCTTGATAGCAGGTCACGAAGTATAAATACATGCGGGCGAAGTCGCCTTTGTATTCGTCTGCGGGCTCGAACAGGTTGGTCGCTCTACCGTTGGCTTGTCCGGTTCCCACTTTGGTAACACCATTGTCGAACAAAGGAGAATCGACCTCTCCCAATGGATAATTGCTTTTAGCCGTGTTGGCAGCGGCATCGGAAGGCGTTAGGTGGTGTAAATCGTAGGAACCGTCGTATTTAAATCGGGTAAGAGGAGTGGCTGTTTCATCGTAAGCATCTCCCCACCAACTTTTGGGTACGCTGTGCTCGATGTTCATGCCTTTCGTTGCTCCTGCTCCGTTCGAAAAGTTATAAGAGTTGTTGGAATACATATCCCATACTTTTTTGTTGGGACGGACATCGCTTTTTTTAAAGACTGTCCATGTACATGCTATTTGGTTGTAATCGCGAGACCCATAGGGAAGCCGGGTATGGTTTTTCAGAAGATTATGTAGCTCTGTTTTTAGTTCAGCGCCGTTTTTCCCTTCCAGAGAGTTGGGATAATAGTCTCGGGGCATATCGGCCAGCAAAGAGAAAATAGAACCGCATATAGCGGTGAAAATCATTACATATCGTTTATTCATGCTGCTTTAATAAAAAGGGGTTCAAAGGTAATCAGAAACAATGGAACAGCCAAGTCTTTTATTTGTTTTAGGTTTTCTTATTGTTTGGCACTCTTTCTTTTCGATATATATTGTCGATATTATCTCTATTTTTGGCTTTTTCCCACATAAATATTGCCGCAAAAGTGATACCTTTGTAGCCTATATGTACATTGGAAAACGATATTTTGATGGAGAAGAATAATACACAAAAGGGAATCGTTCAATTCGCTATGGAGGCGGGAGCCTATATGGGGCTCTATTTCGTGGTGAAATTTATATTTGCTGTGTTGAGTTTGAATTATCCTTTTTGTAATGTCGTTTCTACTATAATGTTGCTATTCGTCCCGTTGGTAGTTTTCTTCATGATGCGTAGGTTCAGTAATCAAAATGAAGGAGGCAGCTACTTCTCTCAATTGTGGATGATGGGTATTTTGCTTTTCTTTTTTGCCTCGCTTATCAGTGGTTTGGCACAGTATATTTATTATGTTTATATCAATCCAGAATATATAAAATCTCAGCTTTCGGCTGCTGTAACTTTGTTGGAATCATTAAATATGACAAGTGACCCTTCATTGTTGGAGGCTGTAAAAACCGGTTTGGAACAGGGGAATATTCCGTCTCCTATGGCAGTCGTTATTCAACAAATGTGGGTGAATGTATTTTTCGGTTCTTTATTGTCGGCAGTAATGGCATGGCTCGTTTCTGTTTGGTTTAAGTCAAGTAAAACAAAGAAATAGGAATATGGATATTTCGGTAATAGTCCCTTTATATAATGAGGCGGAGTCACTTCCTGAATTGACTGCGTGGATCGAGCGGGTAATGGAGGAAAACAAGTTCTCGTATGAAATTTGGTTTATTAACGATGGGAGTACCGATGACTCTTGGCAAGTGATTGAGTCGTTGCGAGAAAAAAATTCTCGTGTTAAGGGGGTGAAATTCCGGCGGAACTATGGCAAATCTCCGGCGCTTTATACCGGATTTCAAAGAGCCGAAGGCGATGTCGTTATTACTATGGATGCCGATTTGCAAGACAGCCCCGATGAAATCCCCGAATTGTATCGTATGATTGCGGTCGAAGGGTATGACCTCGTTTCGGGCTGGAAGAAAAAGCGTTACGATCCGTTATCCAAGACTATACCCACTAAATTATTCAATGCGACAGCTCGTAAAGTGTCTGGCATAAAAAATCTGCACGATTTTAATTGCGGGCTGAAAGCGTATAAAAAAGAGGTGATAAAAAATATAGAGGTTTATGGCGATATGCATCGTTATATTCCTTACTTGGCTAAGAATGCCGGATATAATAAGATTGGGGAGAAGGCTGTCCATCATCAGGCTCGTAAATACGGTAAGACAAAATTCGGATTGGATCGTTTTGTAAACGGGTATCTCGATTTAATTACGCTATGGTTTTTTTCTCGTTTCGGGGTAAAACCTATGCATTTTTTCGGGCTGTTGGGTAGTTTGATGTTCTTTTTAGGACTTATTTCTGTCATTGTTGTGGGGGCGAATAAGTTATATTGTTTATATAATGGTTTACCGTATCGGCTGGTAACCGATTCTCCTTATTTCTATTTGGCGTTGACAGCTATGATTTTGGGTACTCAATTGTTTCTTGCCGGTTTTTTGGGAGAACTTATTTCTCGAAATTCGAGTGAAAGAAATAATTATCAGATAGAAACCGAATTTAAGTAATTAACGTAAGTCTTGAATTTATGAGCGGTTTGAAAGGAAACGAATGTTCCGATTTGCTTACACTGGCGAAGGCTAGGGGTTCGGTGCGATCTTTTAAGTCTTTGAAGGTCGAGCGGGCTAAACTCGAATATATTTTGGAGGTGGCGAGACTGGCTCCGTCGGCTGTGAATTTTCAACCGTGGGCTTTTGTCGTGGTTCGTGACCCGGAAAAGCTAAAAGCTTTGTACGATTGTTATCCACGTGAATGGTTCGCATCGGCTCCGATGTGTATAGTTGTTTGCGGAGACCATAGTACGTCGTGGAAGCGTTTGTCCGATAATAAGGATTTTTGTGATGTCGATATAGCGATAGCAACCGAACATTTAGTTTTGGCTGCTGCCGAACAAGGGTTAGGTTCTTGTTGGGTCTGTAATTTTGACGTGCAGCGATGTAAAAAGATTTTGAATTTGCCCGATTTATGGGAACCTATGGTTCTTTTGCCGTTGGGCTATCCTGCCGAGGGTGTGGAGACGGAGAGAAAAAGAAAACCATTTAATGATGTGGTGAGATGGGAAGACTTTTGAGTTTTATCGAAGGAGTTCTATTTTTATGTGTATGTTGCTTAGTTTTAAGTAACTGTGGCAGTAACGGTTGTGTGGATAATCGTAGTAGTATTCCTTTGGCTCAATTTTATTCTTATGATGCACAAGAGACGGCTTTGTCTGTCGATTCCATTTCAATTTTCGGTATAGGACAGCCAACCGATTCTATGTTACTCGATTCGGCGGTTGCCGTAACACAAGTTTATCTTCCGTTGCGGTTTACACAAGACTCGACGCAATATGTCATTCATTACGAACAGCAAGGTCTTTCGTCTCCTCGTTATAACGATACGCTCACATTTGTTTATCGGTCGTATCCCTATTTCGTGTCGATTGATTGCGGGGCGATGTATAATTTTGTTATCGATACGTGTCGGTATACACGTAATATACTTGACTCTGTTTCTGTGACAGTCCCGGAGATCACGAATAAAAATGTGGAGAGTATACGGATTTTTTATACAGTTCAAACCCAGACCCCAGATGAGGAGTAAAATTTTCATATTGTTTTTAGGGGTAATCTTTGCGTCGGTTGCGCAACGACGGGTAACGCCTGTCGATCCAACAGCGAAAAAAGAAATTGTACCGGTGCAAACGGATAGTGTTGTTGCGGAGCCGGAAGAGCCAGAAATAAAGGGGTATCTTTATCCCTTGTTTAATGGTCTCTCCGTAAATGTCAACATTCTTGATGGGATCGCAAATCTATTCGGACAAAGTTATGGCAATTATGAAATAGCGGCAGAATTGGATTTGCATAATCGTTTTTTTCCAGTATGGGAAATCGGGATTGGACATGCCGATAATACTCCCGAGGGATTGAACTTTACATACAGGAATAAAGCTTCTCTTTATAACCGTGTAGGAATGAACTACAATTTCGGATATAATAAAACTGCAATGAGTTTTTTCTATATCGGTATTCGGTATGGCTTTTCTTTTTTTACGTATGATATAGATAATATTTTAGTAGAGTCACCTTATTGGGGAGAATCTGAAAAACTACAAATTACCGGACAGAAATCATGGGCTCACTGGGGTGAGTTGTTGGGAGGGCTTCGGGTGCAAGTGTATAAAAATTTTTATATGGGGTGGACTGTTCGTTATCGATTGATGTTCAGCCATAAAAAGAATACTTATTCTCAACCGTGGTATATACCGGGATTTGGAACGGACAGTTCTCCGTTTGGATTTACTTATACGGTAGGTTATCGATTTTCTTTCGGAAAAAAAGAAAAGAAAATAGAGTCTCAACCAGTTGCAGAATGACGATATGGGTATGTTGGAATCAATAGAGAAGATATTGCACGATGTTGCCGATCTATTTTCTGCCAATACGGAAGCAGGGCATAATGTGGTTTATGTAATCTTGATCGTTTTGATAGCCATTTTGTGCGATGCGCTTTGTAAGTTGCTAATAAATAGATTGCTACTTCCAATCATTCGCCGTACAAAATTTGAATGGGACGATCATTTATATGACAAGAAGGTGGTGTCGAGGCTGGCTGCATTGGCTCCCGCTTTTATTCTATATGCATTTTTGCCTTCGGCGTTTGATATAGAGAGTAGTTGGTATATACTTACCGATCGTATATGCAAGGTTTATATCATAGCTCTTATTCTTCGATTCTTGAATGGTGTGCTGAATGCATTTCTCGATATTTTTAATGAAAAGGAAAACTTACGCCATTATCCCATAAAAGGCGGTGTGCAGACCATACAGGTTATCTTATTTTCAATTGGTTTTATCAGCATAATAGGAACAATTATAGATCAATCTCCTGCTCGTTTGTTTGCCGGATTGGGTGCATCTGCTGCGATTCTCATGCTGATTTTTAGGGATACGATATTGGGGTTTGTAGCCGGAATACAGCTTTCGGCAAATAATATGTTACATAAAGGAGATTGGATAACGGCTCCGGCATATAATGCTAACGGTATCGTACAAGATGTGACTCTCAATACAGTAAAAGTTTTGAATTTTGATAATACGACGACCACTATTCCGCCATACGCTTTGGTGACAGGCTCTTTTACCAATTGGCGAAGTATGTTTGAAGGAGGGGGGCGTCGTATCTCCCGGCAGATACTTTTGGATATAAATAGTATTTCTTTTCTCCGTGAAGAGGATTTACTTCGATTTAAGGATCATTTTTTGATCGGTGAGTTCGTTGTTCAGCGGTTACACTCTATTCAACAGGCTTGTAACTCTGGAAATTCTTTTTTGGCAGAGGAACTTAGGGTTACGAATAGTATGTTGTTCAGAGTTTATTTGGAAAACTATATACGTCAAATGGGAAAATCCAATCCCGATATGCTTTATATGGTACGTTATCTGCCTATGGCGGAGCGAGGACTGCCAGTAGAACTTTACTTGTTCTCTGCGGAGAAAACATGGAAGATGTATGAGGCCGTTGTAGCAGATTTGATCGACCATACCATAGCCGTGACAGCCGAGTTTGGGTTGCGTTTGTATCAATCACCGGGAAGTTATGATATACAATGCCTTCGGGAAAGAGTAAATCAAATATAGGAAAAATGAGAAATTCTAGACGATATGTTTTTATAATTACTTGTAATGTAGAAAGTTATTTTTATTTACAGTTTATAGGTTAATATTTATGAATGATTGTTTGTGCATATTAATTCATAGAAAAAAATTAAATGATAATTAGGGTGTATTCTTATTCCTGCTTATATTTATTCCGTAGATTAAAAGAGCTTTGGTAGATATTTTTATAGTGCTATGATTTCTAAATATATAATAAGGGCTTTGTATAAGAAATATTCAAAACCTCCGCGAAATTTTTCCGAGTTGAATATCGATGAATTTGTATCTATTTGCGGCGATTCATACGGTATTACCGTCGACGATGTGTCTATGACATTCGGCCAGATGAGTGAAGATAATCCGTTTCGTACCATTTTGTTGCGTAATATATACGGTATAGAGAAATTCGAATATCACATGGCGTTGGTTTCTTCATCATACATTCTGTTTTTTAGTCGAGAAAGTTGTGATGTAACTGTTCATTTTAAGCCGGAATCAACCTCCTGGCTGAAACGTTTTTGCTGGTGGGTTAAATTCCGGCTTTTACATCTAAATTAATTAGTAAATAACGGGTTCTTTTTTGGCCGTTTCATTTTTCCATTTCTGGGCATATTCTTCCAGTGTATGTCCGATAATTGTCCCGATTTTTCGATAATTCATTTCATCGAGATTTGCTAACGATACTCGTATAGACCATCGAGGTCCATCGAATCCATCACCGTTCAGAACGACTACACCGGCTTCTTTGGCTAATCTAATGACAAAGTCGAGTGGTTCGTAATTTTTTTCGAGATACTCGGCAAAGTCTTTTCCATATAATTGGGTTGCCCATACCATAATATCGATTTCGGAATAGTACCCGGCCCGCAAGCTATCGGGAAGTAATTTGAACCCGGTCTTTTCCCACATGGCCGTCAGTCTATTGGTTATCATCTTCTGCAATTTGTTTTTGTATCTGTCTTGCATATCGCAAAGAGAGAAGAGAGCGAAGAGTGACATTTGTATTTGTTGAGGTGTGGATAACCCTGCCGTGTGGTTAAGTGCTACCAACCTACTGTCGGCGACCAATCGATCGATAAATAAAATCTTGTCGGGATTGAGGTTGATACTATCGTATCTGTCGTGTAGTTCTTTTCGTTGTTTTTCGGGAAGAAGCGCTATTTGAGCGTCGAATACGTTGTGGCGGGCAATAGCGATAGTCGCTAATCTCCAACCGGTGGCCCCGAAATATTTTGAGAAAGAATATACACAAGCCGTGTTATAGGGCAGTTCATACATAAGAGAACGGAAATGGGGCACGAATGTACCATATACATCGTCGGTTATAATCATGAGGTTGGGATTGTTTTCCCGTACGATTTTTATTATTCTCTTGTGGGTCGCTTCATCTAAACTGTATGAGGGAGGATTGCTCGGGTTGACCAAACAGAGCAGTTTTATAGAAGGGTCTTTTAGCTTATCTAATTCATTTTCGGGATATTGCCAAGTATGATAGCCTTCTTTTGTCAGTTGAGAGGCTTGTATATTGACTACGTCGAAATTAAATTCTTTTAGTTGGGGAATTTCGATATAAGGCGTAAAGATAGGAGTCATGAGAGCTATGCGGTCACCTTGTGATAACAGTTTATTTGCTTTCAGCGAATTGAAAAGATAGCACATAGCAGCGGTTCCACCTTCTGTCGCGAAAAGATCGTAGTGGTCGGGAGGTGTTTGTCGGTCGCACATTTCTTGTATTAAATACTTTTCAACGATCAATTCGGTGTATTTGAGTATACGGTCTGGGTCGGGATATTGGTCGCCTATGATGCCATCGACCCATTCATGAATCAGATCATCGGCATTTATGCCTTCTTTCGTGAGAAACTGAACACTTTCGTTCAACAAATGTGCAGCCGGTGTTTTTTCGTGATGTTTGAGAAAATTTTCAAACCGTTTGGCTATTTCTTCTTTTTGAGGCATTCCGGCGATACCTTCTTCGGGAAGTTCAAATGTGAGTTTTGCTTCTTCGACAGCAAAAGTACCTAAGAGGAAAAAAGCCTCCCTAGCTACTGTGTTTATCCAATTAGGATTTCCACGACCTGCATTTAAGAATTGGCAGACGGCTTTCTGGTCGCACTCTTTGGCATAGGAAATTAGATCGTTTTTTATTTCGAAGGGACTCATCTGTTCCAGTCCTTGTTCGAATCTTTTGCCGTAATCGGCCATGGCACGAGGCAGTTTTTCTTGACTTTTCATAATTGTTACGAGTATTTGTTTATATATATGTCTTTTGTTTATGCAGAGAGAAGGACTAAGACGACGCCCCCTAAAATGAGCAGAGTATTACCGATAGCATAAGTTACCGTGTATCCCATAGCCGGTAACGTGCTTCCAAGACTTTCTTGGATAGCTCCCAACGCCGCAGTTGTGGTACGGGCTCCCGCGCAGCAGCCTAAATTTATAGCTGGTCGGAATTTGAATACTTTCGCACCGATAAGCAATCCTAATAATAACGGTATTGTAGTGGCTAAAACTCCGGCAATGAATAGCATGAAACCTGCTTCACGGATTCCGGATAGGAACGTGGGGCCTGCGGTTATTCCTATAACAGCGATGAACATATTCAAACCTAAGTTATTGAATATCCAAACTGCTGGTTCGGGAACTCGTCCGAAGGTCGGGTGTTTGGTTCGTAACCAACCGAAGAATAATCCAGAGAGTAGAGCTCCGCCACTTGTACTCAAACTGATAGGAACACCACCTAAATGAATGGTTAGAGCTCCAATGATACCGCCGATGAGGATACCGAGACCTACGAATATCATATCGGTTTTATTGGTAGGCCGGTCGACATATCCTAAGGTGGGGGCTGTTTCGCTTATTTC
The DNA here is from genome assembly GCF_022723415.1 of Barnesiella sp. Classification (NCBI taxonomy): domain Bacteria; kingdom Pseudomonadati; phylum Bacteroidota; class Bacteroidia; order Bacteroidales; family Barnesiellaceae; genus Barnesiella; species Barnesiella sp. Next base: position 15,093 of record NZ_JAIJHU010000030.1, read on the forward strand.
TCGTTTTAGCCCTACGATTTCCAGTGTGTCGCCTTTATACAATACAGTTTTCGGATAGACCGGTATTTCTACGCCCGAACGCTTTATCTGTTTGATAATGATTCCGTGCATACAGGGTAACGAACGGAGATGACGAACTGTTTTTTTATGAAGTTCTTTGTTGGTAAGTAGTACGAAAATATCTTCCACGGGGAAGTCCAATAGTTCTGGATCGAAAATCTCCGGCCCTATCCAGCTTTCGTCTTCTATGATGGTTTCCCGTCGTCCGCTTAAAACCACTTCATCGCCTTGTTTAAGAACTGTTTTTGGGGTTATGTCGAGGACTTCTCCATCGATTCGGACACGTTCGACGAAGACTCTTCTTCCCATCTCCTTAATATGTTTTTCTATTTCTTTTACCGTTTGTGGAGTTTTGAACCAGTCCGATTCTATTTTGTAGGCCCTGAATACAACCGGTCGGTTGGCATTCATGAGTGCCGGATCGTTTTCTTCGTTGTCTTGTTTCAGTTCTTTTTCAAGTGCCCGGGTATCGTTTTTTACTTTTTCGAGTCCACCGAGTAACCGAGGACCGAGTGTACCTAAGATGTAAGCCGAGCCTATGGTTCCGAAAATGTAAGTGACGGCATAGCAAACCGGTATGATATTCAACCATTCTTGTTGTTTTTCTGCTGAAATTCCAAGAGTACCGATGGTGTCTGTTCCAACTCCGATGGCTGCCGATATGGTTTGTGCTCCGGCAAACAGACCTATGGTCATACCTGCATTATAACCCATGATTTTGGCAATTAAGTAGGTAGAGCCTATACAGACAATGCCAAATATACAAGCGAATATAACTTGATGGATTCCGTCGCTGCGTAAGGATTGGAAAAATTGAGGACCTACGCTATATCCGATAGCAAATAGGAATAGCAGGAAAAATACCGATTTGAGTGGACCGGGAATATCGATGTTCATTTGTCCTACCAATACACCTACTAATAAAACCGAAGTGACGGTTCCCAAAGAGAAGTTTTTGTATTTGAGACTTCCTATCCAAAAACCGATACCCAGAGTGAGAAAAATCGCCATCTCGGGATAGCTGCGGAAAAAATGAATGATTATATCCATATAGTTTTTAAAATTAAATTAGGCTTTGTTATGTGGGGTATTTTTATTTATATGGATATAACAAGTTTCGGTGTGGATTGTTTTATTGTCGGAATATGATTATAATGGTTCAGTAGAAAATCTGTGAGGGAGTCCTAAATTTCAACGATGAATTTTTTGGCAATAACCACGTTTCAGTCACTTCGATGAGAAGTCGGGAATGCTGTCATAGGATTTTGTAGAGTTTAATCTATTCGTCATAAGTGTTTAACCCCTCCGTCCTACGGACCCCTCCCCTTATTTTGTTTGACAACAAAACACAGAGGCGGAGATTTAAAATATATCTTCGATAGTGATTTATAAATTCCCTGCTGATTTTCCACTGAGTCGATTATATTTGTAGAATAATTAAATTATGAAGCGATGGTTAAGATAATGGAGATAAGATTACCGCATTACGGGAGAGGGTATCATTTGATAACCCAAGAGCTTTTGTCTCGTCTCCCTCAGTTGCCGGAAAACGGCTTGCTGAACCTTTTTATCAAGCATACTTCGGCTGCATTGACAATCAATGAGAATGCCGATCCCGACGTCCGTTTGGACTTTGCAGCCTTCTTCGACCGAATCGTGCCTGATGGGGCTTCTTATTTTAAACATATATACGAAGGAGACGACGATATGTCGGCACATATCAAAGCATCTTTATTGGGAGCTTCTTTGACTATTCCGATAAGAGGCCGAGCCCTTGATTTGGGTACGTGGCAGGGTATCTATTTGTGTGAGTTCCGTAACGGCGGAGGTGCTCGTCGTGTCACCGTTACGATTGTAGAATAAAAAACGAGGAGAATACGAATACCGTATTCTCCTCGTTTTTATTGAATTGTCGTTTTTTGTTACATATTGTTGTATTCGTCGTCCATATTCAGATCGGCAAATCCTTCTTCGTCGAGTTCCGAGGGATCGAAGGTTTCATCTCCGTAAAAGGTTTCATCGAAGTCGGAAGAATTATTCGCGGCATTCTTTTTTTCTAGTTCTTCGAAATCCATCGTTTGTTGGGGAGGATTGCCTTCCTTACGTGTGCAGACCGGAGTCTCTAAATCTTTTCCCGGTTCGATCTCTTTCAATTCCATAAAAAACATGCGGTCGGTCATGTAATCGAATACAAAAACTAATCGTTGGCCTTCGTCTTCGATGAGGTCGCTTAGTTTTGTAGACGCCATGATCCACGTATCTTCGTCAGAATCTTTCCCCATGTCCATCAGGGTAATTTCTGTTTTTTTCTCCCAATCGTCATCACAAATGAAGAATGAGGTCATTTGATCCTTAGAAAAGCCGACAGAATCGAGTATGGCATCGTGCAGTTCGAGAAAAGAAGCATCGGAATCGATGCATATTTCCCGTTTGAAATTGTCGACTTCGTCTGAAACAATTCTGAATTTATATATCATAATTTTTTTGTAATTAGGTTCTTTTTTTCGGTATGTAAAAGTACTAAAAATCTTTCTCCTGCCAAATAAAGGCTATAAAATTTCATGATTATAATCGATATTCAGGGAATAACTTGCGGATAAGTATAAAAGGTCGTTGTTATTTGAGGTTTGCATTTAGTCCTCAAAAAAAGGACGAGGCATATCTTTCTGATATGCCTCGTGTATGATGGGAAATTAGAGGGGTGTCTTTTTATATTTCTAACCCCTCTCCTCAGAAACTATCGTTTCTTCGGTGTCTCCCCTATACCATTCGCAGCACCCCGTAATGCTACGGGACACGGCAGAGGAGAAGGGGGGATACATCTCACCCTCCTCCTCTGTGTTTTGTTGTCAAACAAAATATAGAGGAGGTGGCACGTAGTAACGGAGGGGTTAACTCATTTCGTATATTAGAAATTCCAGCCGACGCGTAACGACGGAGTCGCATGGAATCCGAATCTGCTTTGTAAATTAGAAGTAGTACCGTCTGTTTCGGTGGTCGTCGACCCTGAGACAGTTGTGGTAGTTCCTCTTTTGTAGTTCATAGAGTCGTAACCCAATCCGAGTTCGAATCCTAAATACAGGCCTTTGCACAGATAAACATCTACACCGGTAAATACATTTACGCCAAATCCCAGACCGGGACGTTTGGTCTCTGTTTTATCGTCGTTTTCGGTGTTGTCGGTTTTTGTTTTAGCGGTAGAAGTCAATAGGCCAATTTCACCGCCAACATATGGAGAGATTCTTTCGTATTTGGTGAAGTGATACTCAAAACCGGGCATAATCGAAAATGTAGTGATAGATTCTTTGCTGTTTCTTTCGTACTCTTTTTGGTCTGTCGGGCTTTCGTAATAGGTGACATCTTTATCGGTAGATGTGTTTAATCCCAGTTTCAAGCGAACAGCCATTTTTTCGTTTAAATGCAAACGAACTTTGGCGCCGTAGTCGGGTAATGAAAATTGTCCGTCAGTAGTAGCTCCGCCGGGCGAGTAGTTCAATTCTGTCGAGAAACTCATGTTTTCGGGTTTGTACTTGTTTTGTGCGTTTACACTAGTCAGTACTACGGCTGCCATAGCTGCCACTAAGAAAATTTTTTTCATAACATTGCTTGTTTTGTTTTTCCTACTCTTTTAATGGTTTTCGGAAATTCCATTAATAATATAATTGCAAATATATTTAATAGATTCTAATTCTAAAATATTTTATTTAAAATAATGCAATAAAATTATATATTATAGTATGTATGAGTTTGGGAACTTTTTTAACAAATCGCAAACATAACTTACATTATAATATAAGTAACGGGCTTATACAACAGACTACATCGTATGAATTGAGTATGGTTGTTCCCGAAACCGGAGGATTGGGATTGAGGTTGAGCTTTTAACATGGAGAAAATAAGAAAGAGCCGGTACATCACGTATCGGCCCTTTCACCTCTGATATAAATTGGTAGATATTATTATAGATATCCTTTAATGATACCCCGTTTTGAATTGCGGACGAACAATACGATTTCGTCCCGTTCTTTGGTTGCGGGTAGTTCTGCCTCGATACGTTCTATCGCGTCGCTATTATTCATGTCGGATAGATATAAGTAACGATAGATTTCTTGGATATTGCAAATGGTTTCGTTGCTGAAATTGCGCCGACGGAGCCCGATGGAGTTTATTCCGGCGTAGGATATGGGATTGCGGCCGGCTTTGATGTAGGGCGGTATATCTTTGTTGATGAGAGAACCTCCTTGTACCATCACATGTGCGCCGATGTGGCTGAACTGATGAATGAGGCTCCCGCCGCCAATCACAGCGTAGTTGTCGATAATTACTTCTCCGGCCACTTGCGTAGCGTTGGATATAATGACGTTATCTCCGACAACGCAGTCGTGAGCGATGTGTGAGTAAGCCATAATCAAACAGTTGCTTCCCACTATGGTTTTTCCTTTGGCTGCGGTTCCCCGGTTTACGGTGACACATTCGCGCAGTGTCGTATTGTCGCCTATTTCCACGGTCGTGTCTTCTCCTTGAAATTTCAAGTCCTGAGGAATCGCCGAGATAACCGCTCCCGGGAATATTTTGCAGTTTTTGCCAATACGCGCACCTTCCAGAATAGTAACGTTGGAACCTATTTGTGTTCCTTCGCCGATGATTACATTTTTGTCTATGGTTACGAATGGTTCGATTACTACGTTATTCGCAATCTTTGCGTCGGGATGAACGTATGCTAACGGTTGTTTCATTTATTTGCTTTTTAGATTTATTTATTCTTGATAATCTGTGCCATGAATTCGGCCTCAGTGACAATGCGCTCGCCTACAAAAGCATATCCTTTCATATAGGCGCATCCCCGACGCACTTCGGTCATCAGTGATAAGTGGAATATGACGGTATCTCCCGGTACGACTTTCTGGCGGAATTTGACATTGTCTATTTTCATGAAATAGGTCGAATAGCGTTCCGGTTCGTCGACGGTGCTTAATACCAGCAAACCTCCGGTTTGAGCCATAGCTTCGACCAAAAGAACACCCGGCATAACGGGTTCGGCAGGGAAATGCCCTTGAAAGAAAGGTTCGTTACCCGAAACGTTCTTTATACCCACGATGTGGCGTGTCCCCATTTCGATAATTTTATCGACCAATAGGAAGGGATAGCGGTGGGGGAGCAACTGACGGATACGATTGACGTCCATAAGCGGCTCTTTATTGGGATTGTAGGCGGGACATTGAATGTCTTGGCGACGGACTTCTTTGCGAATGAGCCGAGCGAATTGATTGTTGATTTTATGCCCGGGTCGAGTGGCGATGATACGACCTTTTATGGGTTTACCAACCAGTGCTATATCCCCTAAAATGTCGAGGAGTTTATGACGGGCCGGTTCGTTCTCGAATTCGAGCGGTTTGTTGTTGATGTACCCCAATTCATCGACGTGTTTGTGAGGAACGTTTAAAAGGTCGGCAAGCCTGTCGAGTTCGGTTTGTGAGGTTTTTTGATCGTAGATAACGATTGCATTGTCCAAATCTCCTCCTTTGATGAGATTATTTTTTACCAGCGGTTCTACTTCTCGTACGAAAACGAATGTGCGAGCCCCGGCAATTTCTTTTTTGAAATCGTGCAGGTCGTCGAGACTGGCGAATTGATTGTTCAAGATAGGAGAGTCGAATGAGATGAGCGTGTTGATACTAAACTCATCGTCTGGTAATACTACGATTGAAGAACCGGTTTCTTCGTCGTGGATTTCGATTTTTGATTTGATAAGATAATATTCCCGTTCGGCATTTTGTTCTTCGAGTCCACAGCGCTCTATTTCTTCGGCGTAAACAGCGGCACTGCCATCGAGAATGGGCATTTCGGGTGCATTTACCTGAATGAGACAGTTGTCTATTTCTGCTGCATACAAAGCAGCCATCGCATGCTCGATCGTGCTTATTCTTACATCTCCGTCGGCTATGACCGTTCCTCTGCTTGTTTCTACTACGTTTTCGGCTAATGCCTCGATGACCGGTTGTCCTTCGAGGTCGACGCGTTGTATTTTGTATCCGTGATTTTCGGGGGCCGGTAGGAACGTGGCCGTAATATTCAATCCGGTATGTAATCCTTTACCGCTGACCGAAAAGCTGTTTTTTAGAGTCTTTTGTTTCATCGATATTATAGTTTATTTATTTTTCAATTGTTCTTTTAATGCTTCTATCTCCCTTTCGAGAGCTTTCACCGTACGGGTAAGTTCGGGAAGCCGTTTTACATAAACGACTTGTCTGGCAAATTCTTTGGAAGGAACAGCAGGGTATCCCATGATTACAGCGTCGTTCTCGACATGATTGGGTATACCCGATTGGGCTCCGACTTGAATTCGGTCTCCCAGTTTGATATGCCCGGCGACTCCTACTTGACCGCCTATCATAGCGTGGCTGCCGACTTTTGCCGAACCGGCAATTCCCGCTTGGGCCGCAATAACCGTGTGTTCTCCTACTTCGACGTTATGTGCGATTTGTATCAGGTTGTCGAGTTTCACACCTTTTTTGATAATCGTAGAACCCATTGTAGCTCGGTCTATTGTTGTATTGGCTCCGATCTCGACGTTGTCTTCGAGTACGACGTTTCCTATTTGAGCGATTTTCGCATATTCCCCGTTGGCTTGGGGTGCGAATCCGAATCCGTCGGCTCCGATAACGGTTCCTGCATGTAGAATACAATTGTTGCCGATGACACAGCTGTGATAGATTTTTACTCCTGCAAAAATGGTAACGTTATCGCCGATAACTACATCATTCCCGATATAGGTTTGAGGATAGATTTTTACGTTTTTACCTATTTTTACTCGCTCTCCGATATAGGCGAACGCTCCTAAATAGATATCGTCGGGGAGTGTGACCGACGAGGAGACATAGTTGGGTTGTTCAATACCACGTTTGGCGATAGTCGCTTCATTTACCAAATTGAGAAGCATCGCTAAACAGGCATATGGGTCATCGACTTTGATAAGAGTGGCTTCGATAGGATGCTCCGGCTCAAAGTCTTTATGTACCAGAACTATGCTGGCGTGAGTTTGGTATATATAGTGCGTGTATTTGGGATTGGCAAGGAAAGAGAGAGTACCGGGTGTTCCTTCTTCAATTTTAGACAGGTTATTGACTTCTACCGAGGGATTTCCAACCAACTCTCCATGCAGGAATTCTGCTATTTGTCGTGCTGAGAATTTCATATTGTTCTCTGTCTTTTGAGTTTACAATCGGCAAATTTCGCAATTTTTTTCAAATTCTTGGTAATAAGAAGTAGATTTTATTACAAAAGGATTGCTCCTTGCGATTTCATCTCATTTTATAAATCTGATTTTTAATGGTATAAAAATTTTCTGTTTGTGAAGCTAAGATTTATTCTTAAAAAAGAAGGTGATAAAAAGTTTGCATCTGTAAGAAAAATTCGTTTCGATAGATACTTTTTTAAGTGAAAAATGATTTCCTTTCGGATATTTATGTTATCTTTGCAACCTGCATTTTCAAGGTATATCGTGACTAGAAATAGTGCAGATAGTTTATAACAAATACACATTCAGCATAAACTATGAAATTGATGCAAGAAAAACTGTCGAAGTATGATGCTCCGCAGAAGGCCAAAGCCCTTGGTGTTTATCCCTATTTTCGTAAAATAGAAAGCGATCAGGACACCGAGGTCTTAATCAACGGCAAAAAAGTTTTAATGTTCGGTTCGAACAGTTATTTAGGTCTTACCAATCACCCAAAAATTAAAGAGGCTGCTATTGCCGCTATCCGTAAATATGGTACGGGTTGTGCCGGTTCCCGATTCTTGAATGGAACATTGGACATTCATGAGGAGTTGGAACATCGGTTGGCTAAGTTCGTAGGGAAAGAAGAAGCCATTATTTATTCAACTGGATTTCAAGTCAATTTGGGGGTAGTCTCTTGTGTCACTGGACGCGGAGACTATATTTTATGGGACGAACTCGATCATGCTTCGATAATCGAAGGTCGCCGTTTGTCTTTCTCTACTCCGGTGAAATATCGCCATAACGATATGCAATCGTTGGAGGACCAGTTGCGTAATTGCAATCCTGATAAGGTGAAATTGATAGTGACCGATGGCGTGTTTTCTATGGAAGGCGATGTGGCCAATCTTCCTGAGATCGTACGTCTGGCTAAGCAGTATAATGCAGCGGTGATGGTCGATGAAGCACATGGTATAGGTGTTTTCGGACGAGACGGACGTGGAACATGCGACCATTTTGGTGTGACCGATGATGTGGATCTCATTATGGGTACATTCAGTAAATCATTCGCTTCGTTGGGCGGTTTTATCGCTACGGATAAGGTAACGGCAAATTATTTACGTCATAACTCTCGTTCCTATATTTTCAGTGCAAGTATTACACCGGCTTCGACTGCGGCGGTGGGTGCTGCTTTGGATATTATGGAGAGTGAACCGGAACGTATAGCCAACTTGTGGGACGTGACGAATTATGCTTTGGAAGGATTCAGACGTATAGGTTGTGAGATAGGGAATACATGTACGCCTATTATTCCGTTGTTTATTCGTGATAATGAGAAAACATTCCGGGTAACTCGCGATTTGTTTGATGAGGGTATTTTTGTCAATCCGGTTGTTTCTCCGGCTGTTGCGCCTAAGGATACGTTGATAAGATTTTCTCTGATGGCTACGCATACACGAGCACAAGTAGATGTGGCTCTTGAAAAAATCGAAAAGTGTTTCAAGCACTTGGATATTATCAAATAAGTATATAAGTATAGTTTGTTTTTAATACCGTTGGAGAGGAACTCTCCAACGGTATTTTTTTAGGCAGTAGAGTTTTATTTGAGGTATTTAAGAAACTTACCCACCTTATTTTAATAAGGTGGGTAAGTTAAAATCGGTTGAGACTAACGTATTAGTCATCTATGTCGATTAGGTTGAAATTTAAATCGAATGTAAGCTCTAATCGATTCGTAAGTTTCACTTCATAATCTCTTTTGTCCCTATCGATTTGTACAATTTGTGTATCTGGATAGTTTTGGGATACATAGCTTGCAATTTGTGCAGGAATGATAGCTGTTGGCACTGTCGAATATTTACATTCAACTTCTTTCCATTCACCGTCTTTTAAAAATTCGACTTTGGAACCATTGGTGAAAACAACTTCATAACGGGTTTCCAGAAAATCCCGTTCGAGTTTTGCCAAAGCGACTTTCTCTTTCGGGAAATGTGTCTTGATGAACAGCTGTGCTTTTTGAGGTAATTGGGTAACAGCAATGGGTTTGTCGTTATCGGCGCAAGCCGTAGAAATACCAAGAGCCATTAGAATTGTTGTAAGAATCATTAGCTTTTTCATAACATTCAAAAATTATTAGTTAGACATTGTTTTAATTTGATGATACAAAGATTAGGAGCAATTTTGAAATGAATTTGAAATTCTGGGATATTATTTGAAAAAAATCGTTTTTTTAGTTTATGGCCAAGTAATGGAGAAATAGTGCTTCGACTCTTTGAACTGATATTCTATATGCAGATTGTAATATCGACAAACCGCTTTTACCAGGGCCAAGCCTAATCCGGTAGAACCTTCTTTTTTGCTTCCCTGATAAAATCTTTCGAATATGTGTTCGGTGTCCAAAGGCGTTGTTCCATCATTGGCAATTGTCAGGGTACGATTGATAAGAGTGATTTCGATATTGCTGTTTTGTGTTGTATGTACATATGCATTTTTAAGTAAATTGGTAATTAATGTAGAGGCCAAAGACTCATTCATTAAAACAATGAATGTTTCAGGAATGTTTATTGTATAGGAAATATTTCGTGATGAGTATATTTCGTTGTATAGAGAGATTTGTTCTTTAATTATAAAAGCTAAATCTATATTTGTGCTCTCGGGGAATTGTCCGTTTTCAATTTTTGTAAGTAGTAGTAACGTTTTATTGAGTCGAACTATATGCCCCAATGTTCTTTGCATCTTAAATAGCTCTTCTATTTGTGTTTCATTGAGCTCTGTGTTATCGAGCAGCCATTCGAGACGATTCCCTAAAATGGCTAAGGGAGTTTGTAGTTCATGAGAGGCATTCCCTATAAATTGTTTTTGTTGCTCGAAAAGTTCTTCCGAACGATTTGCCGCTTCTTGTGCTGCGACATTGAGCTTGTGAAATTCTGAAATATTCGTGTCATTGGGTACTGGTGCATTGTGTCTGCCCGGAGTGTAATTGTCGAGCCAGTGTAATAGTGCATACAGCGGGCGCATGCTGCGGTGGAAAATCCATATTGTCGATCCTATTATCGTTATGAGAAGTACGAAGTAGAGGAGTATGATCCAAAATAAAATAGTCCTGACCAAATCGTCTTTTTCGAAAGTCGGTATGGCGACTTTCAGTTCATAGTAATTATCATCATTATCTAAGAAAATGGTGGAGAGGATGCGTGCTGGTTCTGTCTCTTCTTTTTCTGGAATGTAGACTTCGGCATCGTAATATTCGATATGGGGTTTTGATGAAGCATAGGCTTCGTCAATGGGTGTTATGGAATAACTATTATTAGATCCACTATTTAAGGAAGGCAATTCTCTGCCGGCAAGCATGCGTATAATTATCAATTCGGAATAATCTTCCAGCGTATCATCGGCCTCGTCGTTGATTTCTTCTACCATCATAAAATAGAAGAGAGTCGCCCAAAGTGCCATGAGCGGAATCAAAATTAAAGATAAACGTAAAGCTATACGGTATATGAGTTTCATGAGACGGTGATTTTATTCGATTGGCGGAACGAGTTTGTATCCAAATCCATATATGGCTTTTATTTCTATGTTGGCTCCTGCATCAATAAGTTTGCGACGTAAATTTTTCATTTGAGCATATACAAAATGAAAATTGTCTGCTTGGTCTGCATGGTCTCCCCATACGGCTTCGGCAAGGACAGATTTATCTACTAAGTGATTAGGGCGTTGCATGAAATAGAATAGAATGTCGAATTCTTTTTTTAATAAGGATAATTCTTTGTTATTGACCAACACCCGGGAGCTCTCGGGTTCAAGGGATACATTCCCTAAGATCAATGCCATTTCTCCACCGCTTTTTCCTCGCCGTAGCACACTTTTTATACGGGCTAAGAGTTCGGCTGTATGAAATGGTTTAGGGAGGTAGTCATCGGCTCCCATATCCAATCCGAGAATTTTGTCATCAAGGGAATCACGAGCGGATATGATAATGATGTTTTCTCTTTTTCGTAACTCTTTCAGGTGTTTTAGTAGTTGTAGCCCATTCCCGTCGGGCAACATGATATCGAGTAAAATACAGTCGTAACTATAAGCTGCGATTTTAGCATCTGCTTCGGAATAAGTGCTGGCAGTTTCGACTACATAGCGCTCCTGTACTAGCGCTCGTTGCATAATTTCCCGTAAGGAGGGTTCGTCTTCTATGATAAGTATTTTCATGTATCAAATTTATATATTCAATTTTGTAGAGAATTTAAAATGATAAAAAATTGTATTGGGGAAAAGGAACGTAAAGTAAATAGACTTAATTATTTTACTTCCTTTTTGGAATAAATAAAAAGGAATCTACATTTTATGTAGATTCCCCATATGAGAGCAAGAAGTGGATTATTCTGTTACTTCTTCAAATGCGTCTTTCCCAAGTCCGCAAACTGGACATACCCAATCATCTGGAATATCTTCAAATGGAGTACCCGGAGCTATACCTCCATCAGGATCACCTACTGCTGGGTCATAAACCCATTCACAAGCTGTGCAAATGTACTTTTTCATACAAAATTTTTTTAATAAAACATATTTGGGGTATAAATCAGAAATATACTAATTCTACCGAAAGTAAAAATAGGTATAATTCGTTTAGAAACCAAATTATCCAGAGTTTCTTTTTATAACCATTTCAATTTTCTAACAAAAGAAGAATACTTTTGTTTTGTATCGAGGGGAGGATATTGTTCAAACCAATCCGTGCAAGGTCTATTTTTTATAGATTCGCGATACCTGTCAAATCTCGAAATAGCTATCTTTTGTTGAAAAAGAAAAACCTCAAAAGATTAATACATAATCTTTTGAGGTTTTATTCCTTGTTGTAGCGATTCCGGGAATCGAACCCGAGTCTCAACCGTGAGAGGGTTGCGTGCTAGGCCACTACACTAAACCGCCATTCGCTTTTTGAAAAGTGATGCAAATATAACCGATTTGTTTTTATTGAACAAACTTTCGGTATGAAATTTTTTCAGTGTCTCGAATAAGATTGTTATTGTTTTGAATATGAATGACTAAATTATTTTTTCTAACTCCTTGATGTTTTTAGCTATTTCTTCTTCTGGTAAATTGTAGTTCAGAAGGTCTCCTGCTAAATATTGGTCATAGGCAGCCATATCGATGAGCCCGTGACCGGATAGATTGAAGAGGATGCATTTTTCTTTTCCCTCTTCTTTTGCTCTTAATGCTTCTTGTATAGTGGCGGCTATTGCATGAGAAGATTCCGGGGCAGGGATAATTCCTTCGCATTGAGCGAATAATGTAGCTGCTTTGAATGTATCGAGTTGTTCTATGTCCACGGCTTCCAAGAGGCCATCTTTTTTCAGTTGGCTAACGATCGTTCCTGCTCCGTGGTAACGTAGTCCACCTGCATGTATATTGGCCGGGGAAAAGTTATGTCCCAAAGTGTACATGGGCAGTAGAGGTGTATAGCCCGCTTCATCTCCAAAATCGTATTGAAAAATTCCTTTGGTCAATTTGGGACAGGACGCAGGTTCGGCTGCGATTAACCGAATGTCTTTTCCCTCTTTTAATTTATGGCGTAAAAATGGGAATGAAATTCCCGAGAAGTTGGACCCACCTCCGAAGCAAGCGATGACAATATCGGGGTATTCGCCAGCCATTTCCATTTGTTTTTCAGCTTCTAGCCCGATTACTGTTTGATGTAAAGATACGTGATTGAGTACACTACCTAAAGTATATTTACAGTTGGGGGTACTCATTGCCAATTCTATCGCTTCAGATATTGCCGTACCTAAACTTCCTTGATAATTGGGGTGATCGGTTAATATTTTACGTCCTGCTTTGGTCGACATACTGGGTGAAGCAATAACTTGTGCGCCGAATGTTTGCATAATAGAACGTCGATAGGGCTTTTGATGGAAGCTCACTTTAACCATGTAGACTGCAAGTTCCAATCCGAATGCTTTTGCGGCTAAAGAGAGTGCAGCCCCCCATTGTCCTGCTCCGGTTTCGGTTGTGATGTTGGTTATACCTTGTTTTTTACAATAGTAGGCTTGTGGTATGGCCGAATTTAGTTTGTGAGAACCAACAGGGCTTACACTTTCGTTCTTGAAATAGATGTGTGCAGGAGTGTCCAATACTTTTTCGAGCCCCAAAGCTCTGACAAGAGGAGTAGGGCGCCATATTTTGTACATATCGCGTACTTCTTCGGGGATTTCTATCCATGCGTCGGAAGTGTTTAATTCTTGTTTACAGAGTTCTTCTGCAAAAATCGGATAGAGGTCTTTTACGGCTAGGGGAGATTTGGTTGCCGGATTTAATGGACTCATTGGCTTGTTGGGCATGTCTGCAATGACATTATACCATGCTTGTGGTATGTCTTTTTCTGCAAGGATAAATTTTTTTGTAGCCATTTTACTCCTTTGGTTTTTGTGATTTATAAAGTAAAAATAAAGTTTTTGCATCTAATTGAAAAGCAAATATATGAATTTTTTATTAAATGTATAGAAAAACTATGATTTTTTTGTCTATATGAATTTATCTTTGAATTTTTAAATGCAAAAAGAGACGCTGCTCACGCAGCATCTCTTTTTTAGAATTCATCACATTATGCTTATTTTAAAGTGCTAGATAGAGTTACGCTCACGCGCGACTATGCGAATTATAGATATCTTGATTCAACAACCGACCAATCGACGATTTTCCAGAGGTTGTGCAATTGCTCTGCTCGTCTGTTGCGATAGTCGATATAGTAGGCGTGTTCCCATACGTCGAACGTTAACAAAGGAGTAAGTCCTTTGGTTAAAGGAGTGCCTGCATTATTTTCTTTACTGATAACCAGATTTCCGTCTTTATCTTTGGATAACCAGACCCAACCAGATCCAAATAGAGTAGTCCCTGCTTGTTCAAATTCTTTTTGGAAGTTTTCGAAATTTCCCCACTTCTTATTTATAGCTTCTGCCAACTTCCCTTGTGGACTTTTTTTCCCATTTGGGGAGAATGTGAAGAAATAAAATATGTGGTTCCATGCTTGGGAGGCATTATTAAATAGAGCTCCGTCGGCTTCTTTGATGATTTCTTCGAGAGGCTTGTCTGCGAAGGGTGTTCCTTCGATAAGTTTATTTAGGTTATCGATATAAGTTTGTTCATGTTTACCGTAATGGTATTCTATCGTTTCCTGACTGATTACAGGGGCTAAATCATTAATACCATAAGGTAATGGAGGCAATTCGTAAATCATAATTATTTATTTTTCTTTGTTACTTATATAACAATCGTCGGACTAAAAAAGTTTCGTATATCTAAGTATTTTTTTCTGTTACTTGGAGTATACACATTTTTATAATGTCCGATTCATTCTCTAATTACTTGATTTCATTATTTCTCGGGTTTACTCGATGGCTTGGCTATCGATTCACGCATGGCAGTGTCTGCCTCGACATTTTTCATTTTATAATAATCCATGATTCCGAGATTTCCCGAACGGAAGGCTTCCGCCATAGCTCTGGGAACTTCAGCTTCGGCTTCGATTACTTTTGCTCTTGCCTCTTGTGCTTTGGCTTTCATTTCTTGTTCGAGAGCGATAGCCATGGCCCGACGTTCTTCTGCTTTGGCTTGTGCGATGTTTTTATCGGCTTGTGCCTGATCCATTTGTAAAGTGGCTCCAATGTTTTTACCGATGTCGATATCGGCTATATCAATGGAGAGGATTTCAAATGCAGTTCCTGAATCAAGCCCCTTTTTCAATACTAGTTTGGATATGGAATCCGGGTTTTCAAGGACTTGTTTGTGAGATTCAGACGAGCCGATGGATGACACGATACCTTCTCCTACACGAGCCAATATGGTATCTTCACCTGCACCGCCGACCAGTTGACGAATATTTGCCCGTACTGTTACACGAGCTTTGGCTATTAACTGTATACCGTCTTTGGCCACGGCTGTAACCGGCGGTGTGTCGATAACTTTCGGGTTGACAGACATTTGCACGGCTTCGAATACATCGCGTCCGGCTAAGTCAATAGCGGTAGCCATTTGGAAGCCTAAATCTATATTAGCTTTCGAAGCGGATACGAGTGCGTGTACGACGCGTTCTACATGGCCTCCGGCCAGATAGTGAGCTTCTAATTCATCACGCGTGATTGTTTTAAGTCCGGCTTTGTGGGCTTCAATCATAGCTCGAACAATGACTTGTGGCGGTACTTTTCTGATTCTCATCAAGAATAATTGGATAAGAGAGATTCTTACCCCCGATACTCGTGCCGAAATCCATAAAAGGAAAGGTACGAAGTAAAAGAATACAGCGAGTATGGCAATAATGCCAATTAGAAGAAATACGCTTAATCCTACCATAATTTTATTTTTGTTTAGAAGTGTTTATATTATTCCCTGTTTTTTCATTTTCTGTTTCTTTGCAAACAATGACTACCGTGGGTTCTATGCGGATTATTTTTACAGGTGTATCTTCATCAATCAGCTCATTATCTGCGCGGGCTTCGATGGTGTGGATTCCCACGATGATTTTTCCCATAGGGTTTAGTCTACTTAGTGTTACTCCCATGTCGCCGACTTTAATATCAGGGGTTATCGGGGAGGGTACTACCGAGCTTATTTCGGTATGCAGAGACATTTTGTCCAAGCTTCGGGATCGCATAAATCCTATGATGACAGCAATAGTAGTGACGGCTGCAATGAATAATGTTATTACAGCCCCATTTGTCCCGAAGGCCGAATAGGCATAGTAAATTCCACCTCCATAAAATAAGACCGAACATATACCTGCGATGGTAATTCCGGGAAGAAAGAATATTTCCAGTACCGCCAGAACTAGCGCTAATATTATTAGTAGTGTAACAGCTAATATATCAAACATATTTCTTAGATTTAGGTTCTATCTATGTTCCTTTTGCAAATTATCGAGTTCTATCTTTCGAGCCTGATTTTCGTAATTTTCCGGTTGAGGATAGAGTGTGAGTAGTTGCGATTCCAAATTTTGAATTTCGGACGATAGTCTTTTTAAAGTTGTGCCTTTCGATTTAGCATATTGAGATCGCAGTTCCGAGAGCTTAGTTTCTATTTGAATGATATTCTTACGTAATTCTTTGGACTTTACATATAGATTGCGAGCTTCAAGACTGACGAATTGGTCAAGTTTAGTATAATGGATTCCGTTACAAATTGCAAAGATGAAATCGGGGCGAGTCTCTTTTTGGGGTTCCTTGATATTGTCCAATTGTTGCAATAAATCGGTATAATCTGCATTTTCCGGCCAAGACTCTCGAATAGATCGAATCAGAGCTAGCGATTTGATATCGGTTTTGATTTCATCGATGTTATATGTTTGTTTGCTCTCATTCGGGATAAATAGATAGATTGTCACTTTTCCGGGAATTTGTTCTCTATCCGATACAAACCAACCGATGTTTAACATCTCGTCTATTGCCATCATGTAATCGTTGTATATCGAATTGAAGGGCATACCTACGTTTTCGGGTTTCAAGTAGGTGTTATTTTCAAGATTTAAACGGGTGATAAATATGTCGTATCCTCCGATCGAACCTTCTCCATTTGAGGCAAAGTAGAGTGTAACTCCGTCGTTGAGAAAAAATGGATAGGCTTCATCTTGTTCTGTATTGACACCATTGGGTAACGGTATGATGTCACTCCATTTCCCTTCTATCAGTTTATTTTTTGTACATAATTCATATCCTTTACCTTCAAGGGGATATCCGAAAAATACATTGTCTCCGCGTTGGGGAATATAGCCGATCGTGTTTTCGGGAATATCTATGCCTAGTGTTTTATTCGTTCCTATCCGTCCAGATTCGGGGGACATTTTGAAATACTTGAAAAACGAATCGGCATCAACTATCAAACTATCTATGATTTGTACCCGTTCGACATATTGCAACATTAATTTCGCTCTACGTGCACGAGCTATGGCTTTGCCGATAGAATCGGGTATTTGTTTTTTCGCTTTGGACAATGCAGCTGTATATTCTTCATAACTGCTTATGGCATCTTCAAAGCGGTATTGAGCCATATACATGTCTGCTAAATAGTGAGGCGATTCGAGAACTTTACGTTTAGCCCCTATTTTCAGATATTTTTCAGCTTCGTTATATTTTTTCTCGTGAAAAAGGCATACTCCATACCAATGGTTCAACGATCCATCATTGGGGCGGCGTTTCAGTTGTGCCTTGAATACAGGAGCGGCTTCTTTGTATTTACCGGCCTTGTACAACTCTCGTGCTTCGTCAAGCGTCAGTGCACTCGATGAGAAGATTGTCGAGAAGGCAATTAGGACTGCAAATGAATATTTTAGAATTTGTCTGAACATTTTCATGTTTGAAAAATTGTACTCAAATATACAATTATTTTTTATTCTGAATGTTGAGAGCGAGAAAATTTTTTAAGAAGTATTCTAAATCGTCATTCGATTTGAACGAATTGTATGGTAAAATGAAAAAAATATAGTTTGATAAGTGGAAGATAATGTCTGTCGAGGTATAACGTATACGGGTAATTCGTTCCCATGCTATGGATTCTGTTCGTCCATCGTCGAAAGTACAAGAAAGGCCGTTTTTGTTTATTTCGACTGTTTTTGAAAGTATGGACATACGGCAATCGGGGTGTAGAGCATAAGCGAACCACAGGTAAGAGATGATCATAGGAAATACCAAAAATAAAATGATAAGTCCTACATAAATAAATAGAGGGTTTTGAATGGATAGCCCCACGAGAAGGAGGAAAAAAGATAGAAGCCACCCCCAATTATTATGTAACCAAATTTTCAGCAGTCTGTTAAAATAGTATTGAGGCGATAACTGGTATGAAAAAGTTTCAATATGGGTTCTATTCATACAATGCTTTACTATATATTTCTACAAAGATAATATAATTGATGACAAAATCAAATTTTTGATTTTACCGAGATATAGCCTATTTTTTATATTATGTGAATATAGAGATAATATATCGAGGGGGAATAATTTTTGAAGGGGACTTTTTATTGTACAGCTTTTAATAAATTTGACCTATGAAATTTATTCTATTTACTGCTATTTCGTGTAACTTTGCACTCCAAAATAAGACGCAATGCAAGGATTATATTCAATAGGATTACTTATTGTTTCTAATGTGTTTATGACACTGGCTTGGTATGGGCATTTGAAATTGCAAGAAATGAAGGTTATCAATAATTGGCCGCTTTATGGTGTGATATTGCTTAGTTGGGGTATAGCATTGTTCGAATATTGTTGCCAAGTGCCAGCTAATCGATTGGGATTCAGAGAGAATGGAGGGCCGTTTAGTCTTATGCAATTAAAGGTAATACAAGAAGTAATAACGTTAATCATATTCACTTTATTTTCGGTCGTAGTTTTTAAAGGAGAGTCGTTGCATTGGAACCATATTGCGGCGTTCGGCTGCCTTGTTCTTGCCGTTTATTTCGTATTTATGAAATAAGCGATAATCGTATCTATTTAATGACTAGGTGTAATATAGGGTAGAGCTTTTCCGAAAGGTCGGTTTTGCCCTGACCGATTATCTTGGAACACATAGGTGCGGTAGAATCGAATGACTTTTATGTTGTGTTCGTATCTATCCGATGGATATTCTTATTCTACAACTTGTTGTCCTAATTCTCGGCCTTATGACGGGGAATATTTCGATTCCGTCATTACTTAGTCTCATAAATGCGGTTATTTCATTCTTCTCGTTTAACAATGTACAATTCTACTTGTGAAGAAGATGTAAATAAAGACACTGGCGAGGTATAGTGTTATCAGAGTTAAACACATTGAGCCCGTCTACTGTATTTTAAAGGGCAAAATAACTAAATCGATTCAATATGCTTATTCCAAGCCAGCACAAACGGATCCAATTTAGGAACCTCTTTGGTAGCAATCCTGGCATTCTCACGTCCTACATCAAAGTTATGCTGGTATTTAAAAGTCGTTTCAGGCTTGGGTGTATCCTTTGAAGAACTTAAGTCTAAGTCTTATTTCTGAGTTTTAGTTATTGTAACATTAAGATCTTCACTTAGCTGAGTTTTATCTTGAGCAGAGCACTTGATAATGGAATCACGGCCCAAGAAATTATAGAATTTTAAGCCATTAAGTATCTTTTGTGACTAAAATCTATAATTTTAGAATACAATATCTTTTTACAAACTTATACAAAGACTCATCTTATTTTCAAACACTTCTTATCGCAACCTTGATAACTCCGTCCTCTCTATTTTCAAAGATACGGTAAGCTTTCTCAATTTCATTCAATGAAAAACGGTGAGTAATGAGCGGCGCGGTATCTATACGGCCCGATTCTATCAAGCGAAGTATCTCTGCACAATTACAACCGTCCACCCCTCCGGTTTTAAAGATAAGATTTTTTCCATACATATCGGGTAAGGGCAAAATTTGAGGTTTATCGTAAAGTGCCACGATCGTTACAATAGCATTGGGACGAGCACATTTCCAAGCCAAACGGAAAGTATTCTCGCTTCCCGCCACTTCCAAAACCACATCAGCACCGCCATGATCGCTATTTTTACGAACAAACTCCTCGCAATGTTCAGGAGTAGTTACCAATATGTCGGGATAATGTTCTTGCAAAAACTGTATTCTTTCCGGGGACTGCTCACAAACAATAATACGCCGGGGATTCTTTAACAAAGCGCACAATAAGGTACAAATGCCGGTAGGACCGGCTCCAATAATCAGAATCGTATCCTCCGATGTAATTTCCGAAATACGTACGGACCAAAAACCGGTTGCCAAAATATCGCCTACAAACAAAGCTTGTTCGTCGCTTACCGTATCTGGAATACGATTCAAACCTTGATCGGCATAGGGCACTCGAACATATTCGGCTTGACCGCCATCGATACGACACCCCAAAGCCCAACCGCCATTGGGATCCATACAATTATTGACACACCCACGACGACAGAAGAAACATTCGCCACAAAAAGTTTCGACATTTACAGTAACCCTATCTCCCGGCTTAATACCTATAACATCTTCTCCCACATCTTCTACGACACCCACCATCTCGTGCCCGACCGTTACTCCCGGTACGGCACGCGGCACGCTACCATGTTTGATATGGAGATCGCTGGTACAAATACTTCCAAGAGTCACCCTCACAATCGCATCGCGCGAATCTTTCAACCCGGGTTTCGGCTTTTCTTGCAATTCAAACTTACCGGGTTTAACGTATGTATATGCCAACATAATATTATCCTTATCATTTTTCAAAACTTCTCTTACAAAGATAGGCGAAACGGATTTCAGAAGCAAGTATTCTTTGTTAAACAGTGTCACTACGAATCAAATAGCAATCTACCGGTGTACTCTATGGCAACTATCAGCTATGTAAAAAGAGTATGATATCAATTAAAAAATATTTACTTCATACAAATACAAACAGCTTTCACAACTTTCTTGTTATTTTTGTATGACTAAAAGAGTGTTAATATGAAAAACCGAACAAAAAAATTGTTTAAGATTACGGGTATTACACTGGGAGCGTTGATAGTCTTTCTCTCGGCAGTAATCGCTTTCTCCATAAATTTTATATTTACGCCTGAAAAATTGACCCCCATCGTATTAAACGTAGCCAATCAAAACATAAATGCCAAGCTCGATATGAATAGCGTAGAGCTGACCTTTTTTTCAACTTTTCCCCGTTTTGGAATAAAATTGGAAAATGGCACATTGGTATCAAAGGCTATCCGTGATTCTTTATGGCAACGTACCGACACATTAGCCTCTTTTCGAAAAGCCATTGCCGTAATCAATCTCGTCGATTATTTGCAACAAAAAAAGATCAGTATCAACCGATTATCATTGGATAGTACAAACATATACGCCTTTAAAGGAAAAGATGGAATCGCCAACTGGAATATATTGATCGCCGACACGACAAATACACCCGATACAACAACCGCTACTTCGCCAGTTATTAACGAAATAGACATCAAGCACGTTTCGCTACATCATACCACGGTCACTTTCGACGATCGGGAAACGAATGTCTTCGCCAATCTATGGGATGCAAATCTTAAATTAAAAGCAAATTTAAAGAAAGAACAGTCTACGTTAACGTTGGATTTCAACAACAAAAACATTCTGTTCTGGCAAAATGGTGAATTACTGGCTCATCGTATCGCCACCCACCTACAAACCGCCATCGAGCTAAATCGTTCGAAACGGGCTCTTTCCTTGCACGATGCTATGATGGAGATTAACGGCATAAAATTAGACATACACGGTTCTATCTGTAAAGACACGACCGCACAAGCGTTAGATATCGATCTGCAATACGGGCTACATGCTCCTTCGTTGGAAACAGTCCTTCACATGATTCCCGAAAGTATTCTCAAAAAAGAAAAAGTTTCGGCCAAAGGCGACGTTACAGTTAATGGCAATCTAAAAGGTCTATATGGAAAAGGGAAAATGCCATTAGCTACATTAAAAATAGAAATAAACGATGCATCCGCCCAATATGCCCAATTGCCCTATGGAATAGATGAACTTAAAGCCAACTTTTTCGGACAGATAGACTTAATGCGACAATCGCCATCTTATCTCGATCTTAAAATATTTCACTTCAAAGGAGCTCACACCGATATCTTGGCCGACGCCAAAGTAAATGATCTATTAGGCGATCCCGACATCTCGTTTCATACCCAATCTACGATAGACCTAACTGCATTGGCACAAACATTTCCTTTACAAGATGGTGTGAGTATCGAAGGGAAATTAGATGCCGACATGAACGTGCGTTGTCGTTTGTCATCTATCAAAAAGAAAGACATAGGACGAATTCGGGCCAAAGGAAAAATAAATATGAGCAAATTGGCTTTACGAGACAAAAATAAGAAATTCGAATTCACGAGCGATGCTTCACTGTCTTTCGTGGGAAACGATGTATTAGGAGCCCATATCGAAATAGGAAATATGGCTTTTCACTCAACGCGATTAAACTCATCGATAAACAATCTATCGGCTTTAATAAAAACGACCAACCCACAAGATACTACACGAATCGCTCTTGTAGAGTGTAAACTAAATGCAAACAAACTAAAAGCATCCCTACCGGATACATCAAATTTATTTTGCGGAAAAACTGCCGCAACCATAAAATTACAACCGACAGAAAACAATCCTACCCGACCCGAAATAGGATTCGCATTAGAAGCCGACACCTTGTTCTGCCGTCTCGGAGATACTAAATTGGGCATGGACAAAGCCGGGATTACAATAACGGCACAACAATTAAAAGACTCTTTGTGGATTCCAAAAGGCATAGTAGGTTTTAATCGGCTTTTTGTACGTACCCCACAATCGGCTTTACCTATTCGAATGCAAAAGACTGCAATTTCAGTCGGTAATCGAGCTATTACTTTACATAACGCGACCATGAAAATAGGAAGATCCGATTTAACGGCGACCGGTGCGATTCACGATTTATATGGCGCTATGCGTCACAATAAAAAACTACGGGCCACATTAACACTTTCCTCTAAGAATCTAAATTGTAACCAGTTAATTCGGTCTATCTCTTTTCCAAAAGACACTGCTCAAATCGAAACTGAATCCGACACTACGTCGACAGCCCTAAAACTATTCGTTATTCCTCGAAATATCGATTTTGAATTACAAACCAATTTGAATCGGGTTCGTTACGGGAAAATGGTTTTCAAAAACGTACACGGTGCAATAGATATACGCAATCAAGCCATTCACCTCAAAGAGCTCAGTATGGAAGGAATGGATGCGACTATGCGCACGACGCTGATCTATCAAGCCCGACAACCAGAGCAAGGATATGCCGGATTCGATTTCAAACTTCATAATATCAATATAGGGAAACTTGTCGATTTTATTCCTTCGTTAGATACTATTGTCCCCATGCTACGGTCATTTCAAGGAACTGTCGATTTCAATGTATCGGCCGAGTCGGGCTTAGACTCATGCCTCAATATAAAAATACCCTCATTACGATCAGCTATCCATGTTGAAGGCGATAGCCTCGTCCTTCTCGACGGTGAAACTTTTGCCGAAATATCGAAAAAATTTTTCTTCAAGAACAAAGAGAGAAATTTGATCGACAGTATCTCTGTCAACATCAGTGTCGAAGACGGTAATGTAACTGTCTACCCGTTTGTAATAGAAATGGATCGCTACCGGGCTGCCGTAGGAGGGAACCAAGACTTGGATATGAATTTCAATTATCACATATCCATACTCAAATCGCCCATACCCTTCAAACTGGGACTGAATATTTCGGGAAATTTAGATAAAATGAAGTTCGGTATGGGCAAAGCCAAATACAAAAACGCTGTCACACCGGTAGAAATACACAAAGTCGACAGTACTATTGTAAATATGGGAGAACAAATTGTTCGGGATTTCAAGAAAGTCATGCGACGACAATTGCCACAAACACAAACCACCAACTAATAAGTATCATGTTCGATAAACCCATATGTCATATAAAATCGCCCTATCTTCTTCCCGAGATTACACAGAAATACTTAATGTATGGAAAAACTCTGCAAGAAGTTCCCTTTACTTTTTAAGTGAAAAAGATGTACTTTATGTTCCCTCCTACTTTCGATGCAGTATGTGTACATC
>NZ_JAIJHU010000031.1:0-38974 GCF_022723415.1 Barnesiella sp.
CTGTTTTAAATTTATTCCGAGACAGATTGAGACCTATGTTGAAGCAGATTGGAGTCCGAGATAGGCAGTCAATAGCGGGCTATTGACAAAAATCAAGGGGTTCTAGATGCGAGACAGGGGCTCAATATGGCCGGAACATACCTGCTTGCAACGATAATATTATTTCTCAATAAATTTAAAACAGCTTCTAATATTTCCTTTACTGAACAAACGCTCTCCCCGGCAAGGTGCTATCGGGGAGAGCGTTTTAGCCCGCCAATCGGTAAAAATGGTAGATATATCGGTAATTCATATAAGTGAGGTACACAAAAACGACGTAATTTCGTATTGAACAAAAATGATCTATCCATTTTAAAGAAAGCCTTATGAACCGATTCATCGCTATTTTAGTTTTCTTATAGCCTCGATATCGGCATACTGCGATTCACCAAATGAAAACCGAAAAAGAAAAGCAGCCGGGTAGTTTGTAATCTTACATGTATGAGACGTATGACACTATATATTCTATTAGGTATAATTGTATCGATAACCATCGCAGGCATTGCCTTCCTGCACCAGCCGAGTTTCGGACGGTTACCGAAAGGCGAACGACTGGAACGTATCAAACGTTCACCTAACTATCGGGAAGGAGAATTTAGGAATATCGACACGACCATATTAATGACATCGCACAAAAGCCGACTATCCGGGATATGGAGTTTTCTGTTTCGCAAAGTAGAAGGACTACGCCCCGACGAACCCATTCCCGCCATAAAAACCGCTCTCCGTAAAATCCCGCTCGAAGAAAATGCTTTGGTATGGTTCGGACACTCGTCTTATCTATTGCAAGTCGATGAAAAACGTATATTGGTAGACCCGGTGTTCTGTATGGCTTCGCCCGTATCGTTCGTCAACAAACCTTTCCGAGGGACAGAAATCTATTCTCCCGACGACATGCCAGACATCGACTACCTCGTTATTTCCCACGACCATTGGGACCACTTGGACTATCATACGGTCAAACAATTGAAAGGCCGCATTGGGAAAGTAGTCTGTCCATTGGGTGTGGGCGAACACTTCGAACATTGGGGTTTCGATAAATCCCGAATCATAGAACTCGATTGGAAAGAGAGCGCAACACTCTCTCAGCAATTCATCATACACTGTCTGCCCAGCCGTCATTTCTCAGGCCGAGGACTCACTCCAAATCAAACCTTGTGGGCATCATTCTTGCTTGAAACACCCGACCGAAAAATTTTCATCGGAGGAGATGGCGGATACGGTTCCCACCTCAAACAAATAGGCGAACGATTCCCCGATATAGACTTGGCCATATTGGAAAATGGACAGTACAACGAGGATTGGAAATATATCCACACCATGCCCTCCTTATTAGAGCAGACGATAAAAGACCTCGGAGTTCACAGAGTCCTTACCGTACATCACTCTAAATACGCTCTCGCCCGCCATCGGTGGGACGAACCTTTGAAAAATGCCCGCAACTTGTCTCGCAATGACTCGCTGACTATCCTTATGCCTGTTATCGGCGAAGTGGTGAACCTCTTCTGAACGACATAATACGAAAAGTTTCTTCCCTACGAAGCCGTTATATAAATAAAAGAATGACTTGCCAGATTGGGAATAACTCTCCTCACCAGACATATATCCCGCAGCGGGGAATTACATTTAATCACCATTTGTAAAAATTAAAAAAGCAAAGCTCTGAAATTCAAAAATTTCAGAGCCTTGCTTTTGCGGTGCGGACGGGACTCGAACCCGCGACCCCATGCGTGACAGGCATGTATTCTAACCAGCTGAACTACCGCACCAGTTTCGTTTTGCGTGTGCAAAGATAGAACGCTTTTTTCAATTCTGCAACTCTTCGATTCAAAAAAATAGAATTATTTATTTCTTATTATCTCCGACAGAAATACAAGGAAATTGAAAGAGTCTCATATTCAACGCAAAACTCACACAATTAAAGCAAATGAATATTATGCCGCGCACACTCGGCAATTTGCTCCTCGGGCCAAATACTGGCCTGTACCTCGCCAATGTGTGCCTTTTGCAAAAGAAACATCGAGAAACGCGATTGCCCTATCCCCCCGCCTATCGAAAGGGGTAACTCGTCATTCAACAGAGCCCGATGGAAAGAAAGCTGAGCCCGCTCGGGACAACCGCAAATATCGAGCTGACGCAACAGAGCCTCTTTATCTACCCGTATCCCCATCGACGAAAGCTCGACCGGAGTTCCCAACACAGTATCCCAAAAGATAATATCGCCGTTCAGGCCCAAATAACCATCGCTGTTGGGAGTCGTCCAATCGTCATAGTCGGGAGCGCGCCCGTCGTGACGAGTTCCGTCGCTAAGCTGCTGTCCTATACCGATAAGGAATACGGCTCCATACCGACGGGCAACAGCGGCTTCCCGTTCTTTCGGAGACAAACGAGGATACTCTTGCAACAACTCCTCGGTATGTATAAATGTAATCTCGTCGGGCAAAGTCGGTGTAATGTGAGGAAACTCGGCATAGATGAGACTCTCGCACTCTTTGATAACCTTATAAATACTTTTCACGGTCTTTTTAAGATATTCGACATTACGATCCTCCCGTGTAATCGTCTTCTCCCAGTCCCATTGATCGACATACAACGAATGAAGATTGTCAAGCTCCTCGTGTGTGCGAATCGCATTCATATCGGTATAAAGCCCGAATCCCGGTGCAATGTCATATGCACCCAATTTCACCCGCTTCCACTTGGCGAGCGAGTGAACGACCTCGGCCTGTCGCCCGCCCATATCGGCAATGGGAAAAGATACCGCCCGCTCGCTTCCATTCAAGTCGTCGTTCAGCCCCGTACCGGAAAGAACGAACAAAGGAGCTGTTACCCGACGCAAGTTAAGCGTCTTGGACAATCGTTCCTGAAAAGCATCTTTCAACATTTTTATTGCCATTTCGGTAGTTTCGGGCAACAACTTCAATTTATATTTCGGAGGAATTATCAGTGACATTAGGATTCTCTTTGGTTAATATTATATTCACTTCGCATAAAATATTTGCAAATATATATCATTTTTCCAATAACAGAAATTATATTATATCAAATTGAGAAGTCAAACGTACAATATTATAACTTTTATAAAAAAGATTGTCGAATAATTTTAATTTTCTGAAACCAAAAGACAAAATAAATTGTTTATAAATATACACATATAAAAATTATATACTTTTGCACCGGAAAAATGCGAACATAAGTTGCGGTTTTGCCAGCTCTACCTTCGCATAAAAAAAACAAAATTCACACTCATGGATACAAACCGACTTGGCATTATGCCCGAGCCAAAGCTCTCGAAAGAAAGCGAACATAATCTTGTTTTCAAACCCATTACACTGGACTCTCTTTCCGAAATCGAACCCTTCCTGCACCGACAATGTTACCGCACCTGCGACTTCTCGATAGGCGGTATCTACATGTGGGTAGATTATTTCGGCTACGAATACTGTATTTCCCAAGATACGCTGTTTATCAAAGGAGGAGAGGAAGACAATTTGCAAAACACGGCTTTTGCCGTACCCGTCGGCAAATTAAATCTGCAAGAATCCTTACCGTTACTGAAAGAATATTGCCGCCGACACAACGTCCCGTTCATTTTGTCTGCCGTACCCGAACCGGCCGCACTGGAAATTCAACAACTTTACGGCTGCCCGATAACCGAATTGCCCGACTGGGGAGACTACCTATACAATGCCGTCGACCTTGCGACATTAGTCGGACACCGTTTTAACAAAAAGCGCAACCGAGTAAACAAATTCAAAAGCACCTACCCCGATTATCGCTACGAGATGATCACATCACAGAACCTCCCGGAAATAACAGCTTTTTTCGAGACCTACAAACAAGAATATCAAAAAAATAGTTTGCTGTTCACGTATGAAGAAAGTAAAGTGGTTCAAGTATTGCACGAATATGAAAAACTGAAATTTGAAGGAGGCGCTCTGCGGGTATCGGGACAAATCGTAGCATTTTCTATCGGCGAAGTTATAGGCGACACGCTTATCGTCCATATCGAGAAAGCCCGTAAGGAAGTGGCGGGGGTATACGAAGCCATCAATCAATTCTATTCGGCGCAAATGGTCGAAAAACACCCCGAAGTGAAATACATCAACCGAGAGGACGATGCAGGGGATGCCGGCCTACGTGAAGCCAAACTGTCGTATAACCCCGAAACCATCTTAAAGAAATACAATATCGCACTTAACGAATACGCTCTGTAAATCTATTTTTCTTACATAAAGACAATTTTTCATCGCTTCCTCTTCCTTTTCTCATAAAAACAGTCGATATGAGTTTCAATTAGCCGTTTACAAATAGGCTTGGTTTTGGACAAAGTTTATATTATCTTTGCGCAGTATGCCATTATAAAACAGACTCACAAAAAAACAAGTATATGAAGAAATTGCTATGGGCCATTCTTGCGACGGCTATCATCGCAGGCGCAAATCCCGAGACATGTTATGCCAAAAAGAAAAGTAAGAAAAACGATAAGAAAGAACAGGTAAAAGACACGACTGCCAAAGAGTCGAAATATGAAAAGCTCATCAAAGGAGCTAAGACTCAAAAGGGTATGTTCACGCTACACATTACGAATGACAACAAACTGCTGGTCGAAGTACCCGACTCGTTGATGAACCGCACGTTCCTGTTGTCGAGCCGTGTAGCCGCCACGACCGATCCAAAAATATTCGTCGCCGGCGAAATGACGACCAATCCGTTCATGATACGATTCAGCAAAAACGAACAGTCGCTCTTCATGCACCTCGTTCAGCACCGGAACATCATCGACGAGAACGATCCCATAGCGGCATCTTTCGACAAAAATTTTGGAGACCCTATTATCAAAGCATTCAAAATCTCTGCCAAAAACGGGAAAGACGTGGTAGTCGACATGAGTGATTTTTTCAAAGGCAATGAAAAAATCATCAGCCCTATGCCTACTCCGACTCCCGGCAGCTCTTCCAAAATAAAAACCGGAACCTACACGGCCGCCAATTCCTATATCTTAGGGGCGAAAAGTTTTCCTCAAAACAGTGAAATCCGTTCGGTATTGAGCTTTACCGGCGACAATAATTGCACCGTCACTATGCATCGCTCGTTGGTTCTTCTTCCCGAACGACCTATGACACCGCGTATCTACGACCGTCGGGTAGGATTCTTTTCGAGTGGTAAGAATATCTATTCCAGCGACAAAGATCGTATAGACTACACCAAATACGTACATCGCTGGCGTCTCGAACCGAAAGAGGAAGACCGCGAAGCCTATTTCAGAGGTGAACTCGTAGAACCGGCCAAACCCATTGTTTTCTACGTGGACAGTGCCTTCCCCGATAAATGGAGGGACATCGTAAAACAAGGCGTGGAAGATTGGAACACGGCATTCGAAGCCGCCGGCTTCAAAAATGCCATTATTGCACGCGACTATCCCAAAGACGACCCGGACTTCGACCCGGACGACATGCGATACAGTTGTGTGAAATATGCCGTGACCGACATAGCCAACGCTATGGGTCCGAGTTATGTAGACCCCCGCAGCGGCGAAATTCTGACAGCCGATGTCATCTGGTATCACAACGTAATCTCTCTCGTTCACAACTGGCGGTTCGCCCAGACAGGAGCTGTGGATAAACGGGTGAGAAAAGAAACCTTCGACAACGATGTCATGCGCGAATCTTTACGCTACGTCGCTTCGCACGAAATAGGTCATACACTGGGACTGATGCACAATATGGGGGCCAGCTACTCCTTCCCTATCGACTCGCTGCGCAGTCCTTCGTTCACGCAAAAATACGGAACCACGCCCAGTATCATGGACTATGCCCGTAA
This sequence comes from Barnesiella sp., assembly GCF_022723415.1. Classification (NCBI taxonomy): domain Bacteria; kingdom Pseudomonadati; phylum Bacteroidota; class Bacteroidia; order Bacteroidales; family Barnesiellaceae; genus Barnesiella; species Barnesiella sp. Next base: position 5,863 of record NZ_JAIJHU010000031.1, read on the forward strand.
CAACTTCGTGGCACAACCCGGCGACTACGAAAGAGGAGTACGGCTCACGCCGCCCATTCTCGGCGTCTATGACATTTACGCTATCAACTGGGGATATCGTCTCATACCCGATGCAAAAACACCGAAAGACGAAATCCCTACATTGGATAAGTGGATCGAAGAGAAAAAGGACGATCCCATGTACACTTTCGGAGCACAACAGTTCCCCGGAGCTTACGACCCGACAGACCAGACCGAAGATTTGGGAAACGATCATTTCCGCGCAGGAGAAATGGCGGTTTCCAACCTCAAAATCATTATGAAAAATTTCGAAAAATGGCTGTTCGACGAGGGTAAAGATTTCACTACGATTCAAGAGCAATATGCCGCTATCGTACAACAATACAACCGTCACCTGCGACACGTCACTCCCTATATAGGCGGTGTGCTCTTCAAAGAAGTGAGACAAGGAGAGAATGAACTACCCTACACTTATCTGGACAAAGCTACGCAGAAAAAAGCCATGCGGTGGATTTTGAACCAAGTACGTACCTATCGAGACTGGTTGATGCCGGCCGATTTAATGCAACGAATCAATGCACCCACCAACTATGCCAGTTCGGTTCACCGTTATATTCCGGCTTACCTTGTCAACCCCACGGTGCTGTTCCGCATTCAGGAAGGCGGTATCATCGACCCCGTGAAAAATTACACGCTGGACAGCTACCTCAACGATTTGATCGCCGAAGTATTTAAAACGACTTATCAGGGACGTAAATTGAACAACATCGAACGCGACTTGCAAAACGAGACCATCAATCAATTCATTCGCTATTCGTCGCTGAAACCGGCTTCATCGGGGATAAGAAATTTAGACTTCACCGACGACATCGATCTCGAAAGCGAAGCATTCCCTTGCAGCCACGCCCTTTGCCGTCATCACGATTCGGAAGAGCAATCGTTCACCCGTATCAACATGGGGCCTGCCCTATCGTCGGCCGATATGGCTCCTTACATGACCGGTGCGCTCAAAAAAGTTTTGGCGTTATACAAACAAAAAAGAGCGGCCTCGGCCGACAGTGCCACCCGCAATTTCTACGACTATCAGATCATCACGATAGAAAAACTATTTAATAATTAAAACCCGATGAAAACAAAGAGGTAAGAAAAAACATTATTTTTGGAGTACATCTTTGTAAACATATAGAATGAAAGAATTTATTTTAACACAAGAAGAAACCGAACGCACCGTTTTAGTGGGATTGATCACCAACACCCAAAACGAAGCGAAAGCAAACGAATATCTCGACGAACTGGCTTTCTTGGCAGAAACGGCCGGAGCGTTGCCCGTGAAGAAATTCCTTCAACGACTCGACACGCCCAATTCCCGCACTTTCGTCGGGTCGGGAAAACTGTCCGAAATAAAAGCATACATCGAAGAAAACGAAATAGGCATGGTCATCTTCGATGACGACTTGTCGTCGAAACAGGTACAAAATATCGAACGGGAATTGCAAGTGAAAATACTCGACCGCACCAGTCTCATTCTCGATATTTTTGCCAAACGGGCACAGACTGCCAATGCCAAACGTCAGGTAGAACTGGCACAATACCAATATCTGTTGCCTCGACTCACCCGACTGTGGACTCACCTCGAACGACAACGAGGAGGTATCGGCATGCGTGGACCCGGCGAAACTCAGATAGAGACCGACCGGCGTATCATTCTCGATAAGATTTCTCACTTGAAAGAGGAGCTGAAAAGCATAGACCGGCAAAAAAGCATCCAGCGAAAAAACCGGGGGAAGTTGGTACGAGTAGCATTAGTCGGTTATACCAATGTGGGGAAATCCACTTTGATGAACCTGTTAAGCAAGTCGGAGGTCTTTGCCGAGAACAAACTCTTTGCCACGCTCGATACGACCGTGCGAAAAGTGATTGTCGACAACCTTCCCTTTCTGCTCTCCGACACAGTAGGATTTATCCGCAAACTGCCTACCCATCTGGTCGATTCGTTCAAATCGACACTCGACGAGGTGCGGGAAGCCGACCTCCTGCTACACATCGTGGATATCTCGCATCCGGCTTTCGAAGAACAAATAGAAGTAGTCAATAAGACCTTACAGGAAGTCTGCGACTCCACCGACAAACCCATGATACTCGTGTTCAATAAAATCGACGCATTTTCCTATGTGGAAAAAGCGGCCGACGACCTCACCCCGAAAACGAGAGAAAACATTACGCTCGACGAATGGAAAGAAACGTGGATGGGAAAAATGCACGACAACTGCATTTTCATATCGGCCAAAGAAAAAAAGAACATCGACGAATTGAAAACGCTGCTTTACCAGCGGGTGAAAGAGATACATACGACAAGGTTCCCTTATAACGATTTCCTGTTTCAACACTACGACGAAATAACGACCGACGAATAATCTTGAATCCATAACCGGGCTACTCTCCGGCCTTTTACAAAATTTGTCCGATGAAGAATTACCGTAAACTCAATATTGCAGAAATCAATCAACTCACGACTCAATTTTGTACGGCCGAGAACTGGTCGAAAATAAATGTAGTCGAAGGGTTCTCTCCCGATCATATTACCCACACCCGTTTTTCCGGAGAAATCGAGCTGGGGATATTCGAAAAAGAGATGGAGCTTCCGGGTGGATTAAAGAAAAAAACGGGACTCCACCACGTCACCTTGCACAATTGCTCGATAGGGAACAACTCACTGATAGAAAACATTCCCAACTATATAGCCAATTACCGGATAGGGAGCGACTGTTTCATACAAAATGTAAATCTCATTCTCACCGAAGGCGAAAGCTGTTTCGGGAATAATACCGAAGTATCGGTATTGAACGAGACGGGAGGTCGGGAAGTACCCATTTACAATCGGCTGTCGGCACAACTGGCCTACATCATCGCCATGTATCGGCATCGCCCCGACTTGATAGCCCGCCTTCGAGAAATGATAGAGGCATATTCCCTCGCACAAAAGAGTTGCTACGGGGAAATAGGCAACGGCGTGCACATCGTCAATACAGGAACTATACGAAACGTTTGTATCGGAGATTACTGCCAGATAGACGGGACATCGAGACTCGAAAACGGTAGTATCAACAGCAACCGAGAGGCTCCGGTATACATCGGGCCGAATGTTACGGCCGAAGATTTCATCGTCAGTTCGGGAGCTCATATAAGTGACGGTGTAGTAATGTCTCGTTGTTTCATCGGACAAGCCTGCCACCTCACTCATCTTTTCTCGGCTCACGATTCGCTCTTTTTCAGCAACTGCCAAAGCGAAAACGGCGAAGCGTGTGCTATCTTTGCCGGCCCCTACACGGTCACCATGCACAAATCGAGTTTGCTCATTGCCGGAATGTTTTCTTTCCTGAACGCAGGCAGCGGGTCGAACCAAAGCAACCACATGTACAAACTCGGCCCTATCCATCAAGGAGTCGTTGAGCGGGGCTCGAAAACGACCAGCGACTCATATATCCTGTGGCCGGCCAAAGTAGGTGCATTTTCCCTCATCATGGGACGCCATGTCAATCACCCCGACACTTCGGGCATGCCGTTTTCCTATCTGATAGAACACGGAAATCGCTCTTATCTCGTTCCCGGTGCGAATCTCAAAAGCGTGGGAACGATACGCGACGCACAAAAGTGGCCCAAGCGAGACAAGCGCACCGACCCCGACAAGCTCGATTGTATCAACTTCAATCTGCTCAGTCCCTACACCATACAAAAGATGCTGCAAGGCATCGACACATTACAGGGATTGAAACAGACATCGGGTGAAACGTCGGAATGTTACTCCTTCCAAAGCACTACGATCAAGAACAGCTCCCTCAACAAAGGAATAGACCTGTACACCCTCGCTGTCCATAAATTCATGGGTAACTCGATCATCAAACGACTCGAAGGAGCACCGTTCTCCGATCTGAACGATTTGCACGACCGGTTGAAACTGACCGACTCCCTCGGAGAAGGCGAATGGATAGATCTGTCGGGATTGATTGTACCCAAGCAGGCTGTCAAAGACGAAATAGACCGTATCGTCGGTAATCCCGATTCCACGTTAGAAGAAACCGAATCTTTCTTCCAAGCCATGCATCGGCGTTACTACGACATGGAATGGACATGGGTTTGTTCGATAATGCCCCGTTGGTATGGAAAAACAGTCGACAGGCTGTCTCCCGGAGATATTATCCGAATCGTACGGCAATGGAACGAAGCCGTTGTGTCGCTCGACCGAATGCTCTATGACGATGCCCGCAAAGAATTTTCGATGATTTCCCGTATCGGATTCGGTGTGGACGGTTCTACCCGGCAGCGGGATTTCGATTTCGAACAGGTTCGGGGCGAATTTGAGAACGATGCCTTTGTCAAGATGGTCTGCAAGCACATCGAAGATAAAACCGCTTTGGGGAACGAGTTGATAGACCGCCTCGAAGCATTGATAACATCGATATCTCAGCATTAAAATGATATTGCCTCCCCGCTACTATCTCTTGCAACATCACAGGAATATAATGAAAAGCTATTCAACCCCTCCACCGCTTCGTGGCATCTCGCCCTCATCTGGCTCACAGTCAGGCAAGCGAAAAATCACATTACTGAGTATTCCCGAACAGCTGTGACATTTATCGTTTACTACCAGACTTTTCTCAAAAGAACAACGGTCCACGTCGCAAGGACAAACGGAGCCGTCAGCGTCGTTATCCCGATGCGCATTCCGGCAATTTGTAATACCGTACTTAACAGCACGGCCGCGGTCGCCTCTCCAAAACCTTTTAAGGATGCCGTGCCGAGTGCGATAGCACAAAGCACCCCGTTGTACCCCAATAATCCGGCTTCCGCACCGAGGATTCCCATATCCGGAAAAAGAGCCGCTCCAAGCGGCAAAACAGCGCCCCACATGGCATAAAGTCCATTCAACCGGGAGTTGATCCATATTCCTACGAGGAAAAACAAACCAGACAAAACGGTTCCACCTTGAAACATGACTTGTCCGATGTGCAAACAGAACACTTGAAAAAAATCTATATTCACCGGCTCCTGCACGGCTACGGAGTCGGACGAGAGCTCCAATGAAGGAAATACAGTCCGTTCCAACAACAGCAAAAGCCAAGTGACAAGAATAAACGGTGCAGTATACCCCGGCACGAACCGTTGACGTTGAAACAAGCGCATCACCCATGTAGAAAGGGCGGCTCCTATTATCAATAACATAAAAGCCCATACGGATATGTTCATAAACACACCCACGGCAATACCGACCAAAGTCCCGTTAAAACCATACAATCCGTTTCGTATATCCTCGCAGGAATATCCTGCTATCCGGGCAGTCGATGTACTCACAACCGTTCCCAATAGAGCCAGACCCGCCATATACAAAGAATTACAGGCTATCCCGGCCAACATCAAGACTCCCGACCAAGCATTATTCTGAAACATCACCTGCCCAATCCCACGAAATAAAATCTTTATCTTTTCCAAAATATCATTTTGCCAATCCATAACCCAAGAACAGAAAAAGTACATTCGTACTTCTCATTTCAAAATTTGGCCGAAAAGTGTAACGATTTTTTGTTGGACAATATCGAGCAGACCGCCGACATGCTCGTTGTTCCACTCACCTTTCCGACGAACCTCGTCCAACACGATTCGACTCTCGGCGTATATCTCTTTTTCGAGCAATAACAATCTTTGGGCATATCCGTTACCTTCGGGATTATAAAGCAATGCCATATGCAGATAATGCGGGCCGCTGCCTCTTTCCAAAGAAAACACTTTGTTTTTCAATCGGTTCGACCATTCGCACAACGGAGAGCGCACAGAATCTTCCGCCCCCTGCAACAGGGTCGGAACACCATACTCGCAGCCGATCCACACCGGCAACACGACCGAACAGGGAGGATACCCCAATATCGTCCACATGGTAGTGAATACAGGAGACTCTTCGGGTTTCACGCCTTCGATGACAACAGAAGCCGATGTACTGCGGCGAGGTATGAAATCCTGATCGACCACCCATGCATCGGTCGTAAAATCCCGTCCCAACAAAATGTGATAAAACGAGCGGGAACAAACGCCTGTAATCCATTCGGGAGTAATACTGCGCTCGGAGGCAGCACGTGAAAACAACCGGGCGGCATTATCGTAACGGATATAACCATAACCTTCGTTCGGCCTCCCCGATACAGAATAATTGGTACGAAGCAGATAACCGTCGGGACTATCTTTTACGTCATAACGGAATACCTCGTAACTATTCACTTCGAAATAGGCTGCTCCACCCAAAGCATCGACCACCCCGAAGTTAGCCTCCACCCCTATCGGACGAGGAAGAGAATCGAGTAACCGGGCGAAATCCTCTACCGTACGGCACTCGCCCAACACTTGTTTCATCACAACCCCTTCTCGGTCGGACAACGATGAAGTATCGTTTTTAAGATTATATGAAGCCGTATTCATGATAGCGAATCCAGAAGTATTATACCCGGCCCACACTTCGTTGGCCATCGTATCGACCCCGTTCACAAGTCCGACAAATTCCAACTTTCCTCCTTCTGCTTCGAAATGAACGATACGATTATTCAAATCCGATGCATCGCGATGTTTCCACAACAACGGACGCCCGTCGGGTGTTACCCGCCCCGAAACCACGGCCGAAGTACACGGGAACATAGGTATCCAGCCCACCAAATAGACAATAATAACACTCAACAATTTACGCATAACATCATCTTCACATCAATGCGTAAAAATAATATAAGAAATATTAGAATCAAACATACTCGTACAAAAACGTACAAACTCTGACAGAAATCCCAATTTTTAGGTATTGATACTCCTTTAACGGAAATCTAACTTTGCTTCACAAAATAAGTACTAAAACATTTATGCAAATAGCCAAAGAACATATCCGACAAAACATTCTAAATGCTGCTTTGCCCCTATTCTATGCCAAAGGCTATTCCAAAGTCACCATTCGTGAAATCGCCGACGACTCCCATGTAGGGTTAAGTAATATTTACAACTACTATAACAGCAAAGAAGATATCTTTCGCGAACTCGTACAACCCGTGATCAATGATTTTGAAATCATGTTAGACAAACATCATGGAAAAAGCGGATCTGACATCATGGAAATGTATACCGAACACTATCTCCGGGCTGTCATAGCCGAATACATATCGTTAATCAAAAAATATCGTAATCTGTTATTCCTGCTTTTATTTCGTTCGCAAGGGACTTCCTTAGAAAATTATAAAAGAGATTTTGCCGACCGTTCGACCGAAGTCGTCAAAGAATATTTTCGAAACATGAAAATAAAACACCCTGAACTAAATATAAACATATCGGAATTCACGATTCACCTGCATACCGTTTGGATGTTCACCATGCTGGAAGAATTAATCATGCATAAAAAGGTCTCCGATGAAATAGAACAAATAATAACAGAATACATGATTTTCAGTACAACCGGGTGGAGAGAGCTTATGAAAGGATAGGTTCTCTCTTTTTTTGAATGATTTTGAATATTGTTCGTTTTTGAAAATAACAAATAAGAATATGAAAAGAAAATACGAGTTCAAAAACATTGTAGCCGAAACACTGCTTATTCCACTTTATATGCGGGCAAAAGAAAGTAGGCGAAAAGATGCGATTCTAAAAGACAAAATGGCGGAACAATTAATCGCCTGCATCGAATACGATTATTCCAAATTCGACGGAGCAAAACTGAGCGAAGTAGGTTGTGTCGTAAGAGGTAGGTATTTCGACGATGCTGTCCGCCGATTTATCGATAACCATTCCCGACCGATTGTAGTCAACGTCGGTTGTGGATTAGATACACGTTGCCAACGCATTCATCGGGAAAACGATCCGACAAAATATTACGAACTGGATTTACCCGAAGTAATCTCTTTGAGACGAGAATTGATTCCCGAACCGGAATACGATACCTATATATCTTCTTCTTTATTAGAAACAAAATGGTTAGAGTGTTTGAAAACACAACACCCCGATTGTGATTTCATTTTTATCATCGAGGGCGTACTCATGTATTTCTATGAAGAACAAGTGAAGGCAGTTCTCCATAACATAGCTTCCCATTTTTCCGGCGGGGAAGTACAAAAGAGATCAACCATTAACTCAAAAACTCAATTCACATGACACCAAATAAAAAGAAAGAAGGACTTGCCCGTCTATTTCAAATAGCAGGTGAGCGAAAAGGCTTACTGATATTATCCGGTATATTGTCGGCAATCAGTGCTTTGTGTATGCTCGTACCTTATTGGTCGATATATGAAATTCTCAACGAACTCCTATCGAAAGCAGGAAATCTAGGTTCAATCGACAGCGATTTACTCATATACTGGGGGTGGATAGCTTTTGGAGGATTAATCATCGGATTGATACTACTCTATGCATCACTCATGGCATCACACGTAGCTGCTTTTCGCATCTTATACGGACTGCGTGTAAAACTATCCGAACATATCGGGAAATTATCCCTGGGATTTCTCAGCGATACCTCCACAGGTGCTATCAAAAAGACAATAGAACAAAATATCGAGAAAATAGAATCCTTCATAGCCCATACGATTCCCGACATGGTAAACGTCGCGGTAACCGTAATTTTCATGTTTGTTATTTTCTTTTCACTCAACGGTTGGTTAGCTGCAATTTGTCTTGCTTGTATCGTATTAAGCATTGGATTACAATACATCAACTTCATGGGCAAAACTGCAAAAACATTTACCGCCAACTATTTTGACACACAGGAGCGTATGAGCGCATCGGCTGTACAATACGTACGAGGTATACCCGTCGTGAAAATATTCGGACAGAGCGTAAAATCCTTCCGACAATTCCACGACGAAATTCAAGGATATAAAAAATGGGCATTGAAAGTTTGCGATACATACGAACCAGGCATGATCACTTTCACCGTGTTGTTAAACTCCATCGTCTCGCTTATTATCCCCGTCGGTCTGCTACTCATCAGTAACCAACCACACAATATCGCACTGGCCGCCGTATGGCTATTTTTCATCATCATGGGACCCGGTGTAACTTCACCGGTATATAAATTAATGTTTCTAGGAGGAGGTACTCGCGAAATCGACGAAGGAGTAAAACGCATAGACCGAATACTCGACGAAAAACCCGTTCCAGAAACAACCTTACCCCAAACTCCCCAAAGTTATGACATCGAATTCAGAGATGTCAGTTTCTCCTATGAGAGCAAAGAGCAAGTCACTCGCACAGAGGCGTTACGTCATATTTCTTTCAAAGCGTCACAAGGCGAAATCACAGCACTCGTCGGGCCGTCTGGTTCAGGGAAAAGTACGGTCGCCAGCCTCATACCCCGATTTTGGGACGTCGGCGAAGGCGGTATCTACATAGGAGGAGTCGATGTGAGAAACATCAAAACCGAGGAACTAATGAATCTTATATCTTTCGTCTTTCAAGATACATTCCTTTTTTACGATACATTGTATGAAAATATAGCCGTAGGTTCACCCAATGCCACCCGAGAACAAGTAGAAGCCGCCACTCGTGCCGCCCAATGTCATGAGTTCATTTCAAATCTGCCCGACGGATACGACACCCGCATTGGCGACAAAGGAGTATTTCTATCGGGCGGTGAGGCGCAAAGAATCTGCGTGGCACGGGCCATACTGAAAAATGCACCCATTCTCGTACTCGATGAAGCTACGGCTTTTGCCGACCCCGAAAATGAATACAAGATGCAACAAGCCTTGCAACACCTCATCAAAAACAAAACCGTCATCATCATAGCTCACCGATTATCGTCCATCGTATCGGCTCAACAAATCGTCGTACTCAAAGAGGGCTCGATAGCGCAAATCGGTACACATCAAAAGCTTAGCTCCATACCGGGAGTTTACCGACAGATGTGGGAAGCATACACCGATGCATTCCAATGGGAATTAAAAACCGAATATAAAGCTTAACATAACATTCACAAGAATATGAAAAAGAAAAACATAATCAACTCTATACTACAAAATACCCGTATGCCCGAAGGGTTCTTCGGTAGAATAATTCTACGAGGTATGAACAAGGGACATGCTTCACTCTCCCGCTGGGGGCTCTCCCAAATAGAATGGAAATCCGACTGGACGATACTCGATATCGGGTGCGGAGGTGGAGCGAATCTGAAACGCATGGCAGACTTCTGTCCGCAAGGGAAAATATACGGTATCGATATATCCTCCGAAAGCGTAAAATTCGCTCGAAAGGAAATCAAGAAACTGCTGAATACTCGTTGCTTTATCTCGCAGGGAAACGTAATGAACCTACCCTATGAGAAAGGAACGTTCGATCTGATTACTGCTTTTGAGACCGTCTATTTTTGGGGAAATCTGCAAAAAACTTTCAACGAAGTACACCGGGTTTTGAAAAATGGAGGACTCTTCCTTATCTGCTGCGAAGCTAGCGACCCCTCCGACGAAACATGGACAAGCCGTATCGACGGCATGGTCGTCCATTCTGCCCAAGATTTAGAGTCCTGTCTTGCCCGGTGCGGATTCTCAAATATCACCACACACCGTAGAAATAAAGAAAATATCTGTGTAATCGCACAAAAAATTCAGTAAATCATGAACGCTATTCAAAATATAACCATCGGCCAACCGGATCGTTTGAAAAAGCCCGTTGGCTATACCATATTATCCAATTTGGTAAATATCATACCCTTTTGCCTCTCTATCGAAGCTATCGACGTTATTTTCCGAGCTTTCGACGGGAACGGTACACCACTCGATACCACTCGATTATGGACAATTTCCGGTATACTCGTCATATATGTAGCCGTCATGGTAGCGGCCGAAAGAGCCTCCTACCGGGCGAACTTCCGTAAAGCCTATGCCATGAGTGCCGACGGACGCATCGCTCTGGCAGAACACTTGCGCAAATTATCACTCGGATTTCTATCTCGCCGTGATCCGGGCGACCTGTCCTCTATGATTATCACCGACTTCACCATGGCCGAAACCGGCATATCCCATCATCTGCCTCAACTAATGGGTGCTCTTGTCATGCCTGTACTGGCTTTCCTGTCTCTCCTCTGGATAAATTGGCGCATGTCGGTAGCTATGTTCATAGCTCTTCCCGTAGCCATTCTGATCTTATGGCTCAGTACAAAATTACAACAACGGCTCAGCAGTAAACAGATAGAAGCGAAAATAAACGCAGGCAACCGCATGGAAGAATATCTACAAGGTATTCGGGTCATGAAAGCTTATAATCTTTTAGGCGATCGCTTCGTCAGATTACGCAAAGCGTTCTCCGATTTACGAAAAGCCTGCATACGACAAGAAGCCTTGTTGGGCCCGTTCATCATGCTCTCTATCACAATCGTCCGAGCCGGACTAACCTTAATGATCCTGTGCGGAACCTACCTTCTTATTGGAGGAGAACTCTTGCTAACCACTTTCGTCCTTTTTCTGGTCGTCGGCTCACGGGTATTCGACCCACTGACTTCTGCCTTGACAAACTTCGCCGAATTTCGTTATTTTTCCATTGCCGGAGGACGCATATTAAATTTAATGAAAGAACCCGAAATGAAAGGAGATAGACCCGCTCCCAACGGCGGTGACATTGAATTTCATAATGTATCTTTTTCTTACCAAGATAAAAAGGTTCTGCACCATATTAACCTCACTTTGAAACAAGGTTCCCTAACCGCACTCGTGGGACCGTCGGGCAGTGGAAAAAGCACCTTGATGAAACTCTGTGCCCGATTCTATGATCCTGGGGAAGGTACTGTTTCAATGGGTGGGCAAGACTTATCTACATTAGAGCCCGAATCCCTTATGAAAAATATATCTATGGTTTTCCAAGATGTTTATCTATTCCAAGATACGATTCGCAACAATATCCGATTCGGGAAAAATGATGCTACCGACGAAGAAATTATCGAAGCTGCCAAGAAAGCACAATGTCACGAATTTATCACGAAGCTTTCCAAAGGTTACGATACGATGATAGGTGAAGGAGGTTGTACTTTGTCAGGAGGAGAAAAACAACGCCTCAGTATCGCTCGTGCCATCTTGAAGGATGCTCCCATCGTATTGCTCGACGAGGCGACTGCCTCGCTCGACCCAGAGAATGAAGTGGAAGTACAACGAGCCATTAACACCCTGATAGCTGGTCGTACTGTCATTGTTATCGCTCACCGTCTCAAAACAATCTGTAACGCCGACACGATAGTCGTTCTCGATGAAGGTCGCATTGTAGAAAAAGGCAGACACGAAGACCTTCTGAATAACCACGGATTGTATGCTCATCTCTGGGATATACAAACTCAAATTGCCGGTTGGAAATTATAAGGTATCGCACCGAAACACCGTTCGAGAAGATAAAGGATACAAAGGGGGAACCAATTAATTGGTTTCACCCTTTGTTTATATTATCTTTGCATCGGGAGGTGAAAATAAACTTTCGGTACGATCGAGAATGTCTGCTTTCGCTCCCTGCTTGCACGGTATTTACATAAACCATCAATGGAAAACTAGTTATGGAATATATTTTTGAATTGGAGATGCAAGTGCGCGACTACGAATGCGACATGGAAGGAATCGTTAACAATGCCATCTACCAGCACTATCTCGAACATACCCGTCACGAATTTTTAGCATCATCTGGAATCTCATTTATCGAGATGCACGAGAGAGGTGTAGATCCGGTAGTCAATCGCATCGAAATAAACTATAAAACACCGCTCCGCAGCCGCGACAAATTCATCAGCAAATTATACATGCGCAGGGAAGGCATCAAATATGTCTTTTATCAAGATATTTACAAGACTTCGGGAGAAACATGTATCAAAGCTGTCGTGGAAACGGTGTGTACTGTAAACGGACGAATAAGCCGAGGTGAAGAATTTCTCCCTTATTTCGAGAAGTATCTGCAATAATCCTTTTCTCATTCAAGCCGTTATGGAACAAGAGGTGATATATCGTATTGCATTATCCCGATTAAAAGGAATAAACAAAGCCCTCGCCCAGCACATTCATGAAACGGTCGAAAGCCTCGAAACTTTCTTTGAATTACCAGAATCCCAACTACAAAAAATTACCGGGATAAAGGGAAGGATTCTTCACGAAGACAACCGGCAAACAGCCTTACAGGAAGCCCGCAAGGAAATGGAATTTATCCGAAAAGGGTGCATCGAACCTCTCTATTTCACAGAGCCGAATTATCCCCAACGGTTACTCGATTGTATCGATGCCCCACCCTTGCTCTATTATCGGGGTAATGCCGATTTAAACTCTTCTAAAATAATCAGTATCGTGGGAACGCGCCGGGCGACCGAATACGGTAAAGATTTCTGTGAAACCCTGATTCGGGATTTATCGGAATATTTTCCTCAACTGGTTATCGTCAGCGGATTGGCGTATGGAATCGACATTTGCGCCCACCGTTGTGCCCTGCGACATGGCTTAAACACGATCGCAGTCCTTGCACATGGATTGGATCACATCTATCCGGCGAACCACCGTTCCACAGCCGTAGAAATGGTATCGCACGGAGGATTGCTCACCGAATATACCGGCTACCACCGTATGCATCCGGCATTTTTTGTCGCCCGCAACCGCATTGTCGCCGGACTTGCCGATGCCGTTATCATCGTGGAATCGAGGGAAAAAGGCGGGGCTCTCATCACTGCCGGTATAGCCGAAAGCTACCACCGTGATGTATTCGCTCTACCGGGAAGCATACAATCCGAATCGTCAGCCGGGTGTAACCACCTGATACGCCGGAATCGGGCAGCCTTAATAACCTCGGCCGACGACCTCGTCGAAGCCATGTGCTGGAACGCCCCACGGAAACAAGCCGTGCAACGCTCGCTTTTTCCAGAACTCACCGACGAAGAGCAAGTTGTTACGAACTATCTGACGCAAAAGGGAGAAGGACAGATAAACCGTATGACCGTCGACCTGAACCAACCCTTGTCACAACTGCTCTCCATACTGGTGGAACTGGAATTTAAAGGTGTAGTAAAAGCCTTACCGGGAGGCATCTATAAATTATAGGCCATAAAACGAAAGTGGAGAAAAGCCGTATATCGACAACAACTTTTCTCCACCTATACGTTTTTCGTGCAAATCTTTATAGATAAGGTTGTGTATCGCTATCGCATCCTTGCTGCTCTTCGCAACAGTCGCAATGTCCGTCACAATGTTCTTCTTTCAGTTCCAATTCGAGAGTAGCATGCTCGATACCCAAATCCTGTAAATCGTGCTTCAACCGATGTTTTACCTCGTGCATGTGCGTAATATCTTTCACAACGATATGTGCTGTCAATGCCGTTTGAGTCGTACTGATGGCCCAAATATGCAGATGATGTACATTAAGGACATCTGGATCGGACGATAGAACGGTTTCCACTTTCTGTACATCGATTCCTTCGGGCACTCCATCGAGAGCGAGTCGTAAACTCTCTTGTAACAAATGCCATGTGGAATAAAGAATCACAAGCCCCACCACGATACCTATTATCGGGTCAATGACATTCCACCCCGTATATTTGATAACAATCCCCGAAACCAACACTCCAACCGATACCAAAGTATCTGCCGCCATGTGTAAGTAAGCTCCTTTGACATTCAAATCTTTCGACTTGTCAGCAAAAAAAAGATAGGCCGTAAAAGCATTGATAACGATGCCTATCGCTGCTACCCATGCGATCGCACCACCGTCGAGGGGAGTAGGATTACTGAACTTCTCGACACTTTCATACAAAATAACGGCAACGGCAACAAACAGAATGGCAGCATTCAATAGCGAAACTAATACGGTACTTTTCTTATATCCATAGGTATATTGCAAAGAAGGTTTAGCCATCGATAACCGCAAAGCGAACATCGCCAACACAAGGCTCACGACATCGCTCAGGTTATGACCCGCATCGGATAACAAGGCCAACGAATCATAATAAAACCCTGCACCGGCTTCGGCCAACACGAAAACAATATTCAATACGATACCGACGATAAACGACCGATTCAATTTCTGCATATCGGGTGTCGGGTGAACATGATGATGGTGGTGATGTTCCATAACTGCTAATTTAGAAAGGTTTGAATCCCATGATTTCACGAACCTCTCGCAATGTTTTCGATGCACTTTCGCGAGCTTTCTCAGCTCCCATCTTCACAACCCGAGCCAAATAGGCCTCATCGTTTTGTATCTCCAAAAAACGTTCCCGAATCGGCAAAGTGACTTTAAGAATATCCTCGGCCAGCTGCTTCTTCAAATCGCCATAACGAATTTCACATGTATTGTATTTCTCTTCGAAATAGGCTACCGTGTCGGGAGCAGATACGATTTTAAGAAGAGTGAACAGATTTTCCACAGGTTCGGCTTTGGGGGAATTGGGCACTTGCGGACCTTCGTCGGTTACCGCCCGCATAATCTTTTTTCTCAATGTCTTTTCATCGTCCACCAAATAAACGCAGTTGCCTTCCGACTTACCCATTTTGCCCGATCCATCGAGTCCCGGAACTTTTATAGGGTCGCTGCCGAAATTGAAATTCTGAGGTTCGGTAAAATACTCGACACCATAAGTAGAATTAAATCGACGGGCAAAACGGCGTGTCAACTCCAAATGCTGTTCTTGGTCTTTCCCCACCGGCACATAATTAGCATGCTGAATAAGAATATCCACAGCCATTAAAGTAGGATAAGTAAGCAGACCGGCATTCACCCGTTTGTTAGAATTACCTCCTATAATCTCGTGTTCTATATCCTCATCGTTATTGGTCTTTATTCCCAACTGTTTACGAGCCTTATCTTTAAATGAAGCCGTCCGCATCAACTCTCCGATACCTACGTGCATATTCATTAACAAATACATTTCGGAAATCTCAGGTACATCGCTCTGTACGAACAAGGTCGATTTCTCAGGATCAAGACCGGCAGCCAAATATTCGCAAAGGATATTCCGAACATTCTCATGTAGAGTTTTCGGATCGGGATGCGTAGTGAGGGCATGTAAGTCGGCAATAAAAAAATAACTATTGTATTTCGCCTCTTCCTGCATTTTGACAAAATTACGCAATGCTCCGTAATAATTTCCCAAATGCAAATTTCCCGTGGAACGGATTCCACTGACAACAATTTCTTTCATATATATAGTTCTAACATTTCAACGGCTCATCAAAATACGCTTGCTTTCGTATTATCTATTGCAAAAATACAAAAAATAGCCGCAAAATAGTACCCGGAATAATGAAAAAGCGCAGCAGTAATTCATTTAAAGACATATCTTCCCCGGCTTGTCGGACAATCGAGGATATAATTGCTCGACGATAGCAGGAGTCCCCACCACAATAGGAACATTACGATCCTCCCGGAATGAACGAACCGTACCCCCGGCCTCGGTTACAATCAATATACCGGCACAAACGTCCCACAAATGCAAATTGAATTCCCAATACCCGTCCAAGATTCCAGCAGCGACACAACATAAATCAAATGCTGCCGATCCTTGACGACGCACCCCGCGAACCATTGGTAAAATACGGGCCAGATTGTCGAGATTATTATCGGGGTTACGATCTTTATCTATGGGAAATCCGGTAGAAACGACAGACTCCTGAGTGTCATTCTTTCCTGAAACATGAATAGAACGCCCGTTCAACATAGCTCCTTTTCCTTTACAAGCCTCGTACAGTTCGTTCAAATATGGAGCATAGACCACCCCTAAAACAGTTTCACCTTTACATTGGAGACCAATAGAGACTGTAAATATAGGCAGCCCTTGACTATAATTGGTTGTTCCGTCCAAAGGATCGATCACCCAACAATACTCCGAATCTCCCGCATGCATACCACTCTCTTCTCCTAATATAGCATGTTCAGGATAGGTCCTCTTTATTTCGCCTATGATATAACGTTCACTTTCTTTATCTGCGACCGTAACCACATCGTGCATATTGAACTTGGTCTCGATATGCAAGTGATTCCCCCTGAAATAAGAAAGTTGTATTTTACCGGCTTCCTTCGCACAGTTTCGGGCAAAAGCAAGCATCTGCTCCATTCTATCCATACCCGTTAAAATTAATCCCGGCTTTCTTCCAGAAGGAAAGAAAGCCGGGTAATCTCTTATCCAATCTCTATTTTAATCCAGATCCTCTACCTCTTCGATAGGAAGCTGACGTCTAAAAATTTCTCGAAACGAAATCAACGTCTCGGTGCGAGATAAACCGATAGGCTGTAATTTCGTATGAATAATTTCAAGTAAATGCTGATTATTACGTGCGAACAATTTGATGAACATATCATACTGTCCTGTCGTAAAATGGCACTCCACTACCTCGGGAATCTTACGCAACTCTTCCACTACATGGGAAAAATCACCCGGATTTTTCAAATAAAAGCCCATGTAGGCACACGTTTCAAATCCTATTTTATTTGAATCTATTATGTATTCCGATCCTTTAAGAATCCCCAAATTCGTCAATTTTTGTACCCGTTGATGAATAGCGGCCCCCGATACATTGCATTCCCTTGCAACTTCGAGAAATGGTATCCGAGCGTTCGAGGCTACAAGTTTAAGAATTTTGTAATCCAACTCGTCCAATTGATGATGTCCCATGGTCTGTTTACGATTTTTTACAACTGTTTTATTATTTATTTTGCAAAGATAGTAATAAATTTACACTATTCATCTAATGAACATGTTAATTTTGTATGAATTTACTCTAACAATTATTTTTCGGCAACATCTTCAAATAAAAGGAATTACAATTTGTAAGCATGCGCCGGGACTTTTACAAATTACACGCTCTATATATCGAGCGAAACCTCAGGTGGTTCGGTAAAAAACTGACTCGTCTTTTTCTCTACTTACCCTTTGCTCATACTTACAGAACATAGGATACGATCCGTATAAAAAATGGACAGATTCATTTTATCCTACTCTTATCTTTGCCTATATTTGTACTATGAAGGTTCGGCATAGCCAAGCTGGAAATAGGATTTCCGTTTGCCTCTGCTCTCTCCTTTCGCTATATTTGTATAAAATTTAATCAAATCGATATATGATACAAATTTCACAAGTTTACGCAAACGATAGCAACTCTTTAAAATTCATAGAACGCATTTATACAGAATCTTTTCCCCCGGACGAAAGGAGAGATTTTTCCGACGTGATACGGCTGCTCGAAGAAAACGACGATTTTTTCATCGTTCTTCTATCTGATGAAAACAAAGCAGTCGGATTTATCTCTTATTGGGAATGGAATGACTTTTCCTATGTCGAACACTTCGCCGTAGACAGCAGTTGCAGAGGATCGGGCTATGGGGCGACTGCCATGACCGAATTGCTAAAACTCATTAACAATCCGGCAGTTCTCGAAGTAGAAAAACCATTAGACGATATCAGTCAACGGAGAATACGCTTTTACGAACGATTGGGTTTCGTTTTATGTACACGTCCATATACCCAACCGCCATATTCTCCTGAAAAACAACCGTTAGAACTATACCTTATGTCTTTTGGAAAGATAGATCTAAATCAAGTTTTCGATACTGTCGCGTCTCGAATCCATCAAAAGGTTTACGGTGTCGAATAACATATTCTCCAATCTGAAAAAAGTTTGATATGTAAAATGTTAAAAATGAAATTTAATATATTAAAATCCAACGAAAAGATGGTTTCTTAACAACATTATATTATTTTTGTACAAAAATATGCCGTGAGGCAAAACGTTTTATTATGAAAAATCATTCTTTTCTGAAATATTGCACGAGTATACTGCTAATATTTATCGCAGTAGCATGTACTACTGGAAACAAAGAGCAGAAAATTGTCACGGTAACTATACAACCTCAGAAATATTTTGCTGAAAAAATTGCAGGAGACCGGTTCAATATTAACTGTATCGTTCCTCCCGGCAGTAACCCCGAGGCTTACGACCCTTCTCCGTCTCATCTGGTTCATTTGGGCAAAAGTATCGCCTATTTCAAAATCGGGCACATAGGCTTCGAACTTGCTTGGATGGATAAATTGGAACAGAACAATCCGAATATGAAAATATTCGATACTTCCGAAGGTATCGATATACTTTCAGGTACGCACGAGCACAACGATGCCGATGTACACCACCATCATTTCGATGCCGATCCGCACACATGGAGTTCCCCCAAGAATGTGCGCATCATCGCCCAAAACATGTACGAGGCGTTTGTCAGTATCGATCCCGACGGAGAAAAAGTATTTCGCAAGAACTACGAAGAACTGCTCGACGAAATAAATCAAGTAGATTCCATCATGACCGAACGACTCTCACCGGTCAGCGGAACTATGTTCGCCATATATCATCCATCTCTCAGCTATTTGGCCAAAGACTACAACCTGCACCAGCTCAGTTTGGAATACAACGGAAAAGAACCGTCTGCTTTTTATTTGAAAAAAGCCATAGACATAGCACGCGAAAACAACGTGAAGGTTATATTTATCCAACAAGAATTCGATGCCAAACAAGCCGAATCATTCGCATCTGAAATAAATGCGAAGGTAGTTCCTATTAACCCGCTTAGCTATAATTGGAGCGAAGAACTTTTACATATAACCGATGCCATTGCTGGAAAATAAAATAATAGCCATAGAAAACGTATGGCTCTCTTATACAGACAAGAATATCCTCGAAGATATAAATCTGGATATTTATCAAGGTGATTTTCTTTTGATTACCGGCCCTAACGGCGGGGGAAAAACGTCATTGCTGCGTACGATTCTCAGATTACAGAGTCCGACTAAGGGACGAATTTCCTTTTTCAGACAAGGAGAGCCCGTATCTTCATTAGATATGGGTTACCTGCCTCAAAAAAACAGCATAGACAGCCGATTTCCCATTACCGTAGAAGAAGTAGTAGCTTCGGGCCTTATGGGTAACACCCAAAAGGGAAATACAAAATTTGACTCTAAAAAAGAAATAGACGAAATGCTCGACCTCATGGGTATAACCGCTTTGCGCAATAAACCCATCGGGGTGTTATCGGGAGGACAACTCCAACGATCTTTGTTCGGGAGAGCTCTTATTTCTAAGCCGGAAATGTTAATATTGGACGAACCGGCATCTTATATAGATCGTCAATTCGGGAACCGTATGTTCGAGATTCTACGGGATTTATCGAGTAACGGAACAACCATCATGATGGTATCCCATGAAATAGAACCATTCATAACATTGTCCAATCGCAATCTATATATTAATCACATTTTGGGAGACCGCTAAACCCACACAACTATCGGCAAAGTCACCCGCGAGACATTTGTTTCCATAAAATAAGCGAGGCGGATAGAAGTTATCCGCCTCGCTTATTTTAGAGTCTTTTCACTTATTAATTAGAAAAATCAGTTACATTCTTACGATTGGCAAAAACACGATCGAATTCCTCTTTGGATCCGACAATGAGTTTGTCAAACTCACGTTGCCCCGTACCGGCAGGAATCAAGTGTCCGCAGATAACGTTTTCTTTCATACCTTCCAACGTATCTACCTTACCATTGATAGCAGCCTCGTTGAGCACTTTTGTCGTCTCTTGGAAAGAAGCGGCCGACATAAAGCTCGATGTTTGCAGGGCTGCACGGGTAATACCTTGCAGAATCTGTTCGGAAGTAGCAGGAATTGCATCGCGCACCTGTATCAACTTCAAGTCTTTCCGTTTCAAAGCCGAATTTTCATCGCGCAGTTTACGCGCCGTAACGATCTGTCCGGCTTTCAACGTTTGAGAATCGCCCGGATCGGTAACGACTTTTTTACCCCAAATACGGTCATTTTCGTCCATGAAGTCTCGCTTGTCGACAATCTGTTGTTCCAAGAATCGAGTATCGCCCGGATCGAGAATTTGAACCTTACGCATCATTTGACGAACAATCACCTCGAAGTGCTTATCGTTAATCTTCACACCCTGCATACGGTACACATCTTGAACTTCGTTCACGATATATTCCTGTACAGCCGTAGGCCCTTTGATGGCCAAGATATCGGAAGGAGTAACGGCTCCATCGGAAAGCGGTGTTCCGGCACGCACGTAATCGTTCTCTTGTACCAATATTTGTTTGGAAAGAGGAACCAAATATTTCTTCGTCTCACCCGTCTTGGAAACCACAGAGATTTCACGATTACCACGTTTCACTTTCCCGAAAATCACCTCACCGTCGATTTCAGAAACGACAGCCGGATTAGACGGGTTACGAGCTTCGAACAACTCGGTTACACGAGGAAGACCACCGGTAATGTCACCGGCTTTACCGACCGCACGAGGTATCTTAACGAATACATCTCCCGTTTTAATCGTATCGCCGTCTTCAATCATCAAGTGAGCTCCCACAGGCAAAGCATAGCTCTTGATTACCTGCCCGGCTTCATCGAGAATTTGTGCCGACGGTACACGGGTACGGTCTTTCGATTCGATAATGATCTTTTCTTTCAAACCAGATTGTTCGTCCGATTCTACACGATAAGTAACACCTTCTTCCACGGCTTCGAAGTTGACTCTACCGCCCACCTCCGAAACAATTACCGCATTGAAGGGGTCCCATTCGCAAATCATATCGCCTTTCTTAACGGTATCGCCGTTGTTGAAGAAGAGTTTTGATCCATAGGGAATATTGGCAGTCATGAGCACCATTTTCGTATTCGGGTCGATAATACGCATTTCGGCCAATCGACCTACAACAATCTGTACTCTTGTACCGCTATCGGATACATTTTCTACCGTACGGAGCTCGTCTATCTCCAAAATACCCTCGTAACGAGACGTAACGCTCGATACAGCCGCAATATTCGAAGCGATACCACCGACGTGGAACGTACGCAATGTAAGCTGTGTACCCGGCTCACCGATCGACTGCGCAGCAATTACACCCACAGCCTCGCCTTTTTGAACCATGCGATTATTAGAAAGGTTACGTCCGTAACATTTAGCACAAACACCTTTCTTCGATTCGCACGTCAGAACCGAACGAATCTCCACCTGTTCGATAGGAGAATCCTCTATCTTCTTGGCAATAACTTCGGTAATTTCTTCACCGGCGTGAACCAATATCTCGTTAGTCAACGGATTCACTACATCGTGAACAGACACACGTCCTAATATTCTTTCACCCAAAGAAGCTACGACTTCCTCGTTATTCTTAATCTCGGTACAAACCAAACCGCGCAATGTACCGCAATCCTCTTCATGGATAATGACATCGTGAGCTACATCGACCAAACGACGGGTCAAATAACCGGCGTCGGCTGTCTTCAATGCCGTATCGGCAAGACCTTTACGAGCACCGTGCGTAGAGATAAAGTATTCCAACACGGAAAGTCCCTCTTTGAAGTTTGCCAAAATAGGGTTCTCGATGATCTGACCGCCTTCTGCTCCCGACTTTTGGGGTTTGGCCATCAAACCACGCATACCCGACAACTGACGAATCTGGTCCTTAGAACCACGAGCTCCCGAATCCAACATCATGAATACCGAATTGAATCCTTGATTGTCGGCAGAAAGTTGCTTCATCAAAATATCGGACAGACGAGAATTTACATGAGTCCATGTATCGATAATCTGATTATAACGCTCGTTATAAGTGATGAAACCCATGTTGTAGTTGTTCATGATCTGTTCCACCTCGGCGTTACCTTCGGCAACCAAAGTCTCTTTTTCGGGCGGAACGAGCACATCGCCCAAATTGAAGGACAAACCTCCCTTGAATGCCATGTAGTAACCCAAGTTCTTGATATCGTCAAGGAACTGAGCCGAACGAGTCACACCGCAAACTTTAATCACCTTACCGATAATATCGCGCAACGATTTCTTAGAAAGGATTTCATTGACATAGCCGATCTCCTGAGGCACATACTGATTAACCAATACACGACCCACCGAAGTATTCTCGACCATGTGCTCGATAATATTACCGTCCTTATCGACATCTTTCACAACGACCGATACCGGAGCGTGCAACGAAACTTTACCTTCGTTGTAAGCGATTTCGGCTTCTTCGGGACCATAGAATTTCAGTCCTTCACCCAACGAACCCGGGCGAAGTTTGGTAATATAATACAATCCCAAAACCATATCCTGCGAAGGCACAGTGATAGGTGCGCCATTGGCGGGATTCAAGATATTATGAGCACCCAACATCAACAGTTGAGCTTCAAGAATTGCCTCGTTTCCGAGAGGCAAGTGAACAGCCATCTGGTCACCGTCGAAGTCGGCGTTAAATGCCGTACAAGCGAGCGGATGCAACTGGATAGCCTTACCTTCGATCATTTTGGGCTGGAACGCCTGAATACCCAAACGGTGCAACGTCGGGGCACGGTTCAACAGCACGGGGTGTCCCTTCATCACATGTTCGAGGATATCCCATACCACAGGCTCTTTGCGATCGACGATTTTCTTAGCCGATTTTACCGTCTTAACGATACCACGCTCGATAAGTTTACGGATAATAAACGGTTTATACAATTCGGCCGCCATATTTTTGGGCAAACCGCATTCGTGCATTTTCAATTCGGGACCTACGACAATAACCGAACGCGCAGAATAATCGACACGTTTACCCAACAGGTTTTGGCGGAAACGTCCTTGCTTACCTTTCAAACTATCGGAAAGAGACTTTAACGGACGATTGGCCTCGGTTTTCACTGCGCTGGACTTGCGAGAGTTGTCGAGCAAAGAATCCACAGCCTCCTGCAACATACGTTTTTCGTTTCGAAGAATAACCTCAGGAGCCTTGATCTCCATCAATCGTTTCAAACGATTGTTACGGATAATCACCCGACGGTACAAATCGTTCAAATCGGAAGTCGCGAAACGACCGCCATCGAGAGGAACCAACGGACGCAATTCGGGAGGGATAACCGGTATGACTTTCAAAATCATCCATTCTGGCCGGTTCCTACCCTTAGAAGCCCGGAACGACTCAACGACTTGGAGCCGTTTCAAAGCCTCGGTTTTGCGTTGCTGAGAGCCATCGGTGCTGGCACGATGACGCAAATCGTAAGACAGCTCATCGAGATCCAAACGAGAAAGCAGATCGTAGATAGCTTCTGCACCCATCTTAGCGATAAACTTATTCGGATCGGTATCTTCGAGCATCTGATTTTCACGAGGAAGTGAATCCATGATGTTCAAATATTCCTCTTCGGAAAGCAAATCGTAAGTAGCCAAGTCCGATTGAGGTCCCGGCTGTATGACAATATAACGCTCGTAATAGATAACAGCGTCCAATTTCTTGCTGGGCAATCCCAACAAATACCCAATCTTATTGGGTAACGAACGGAAATACCAGATATGAGCTACCGGAACAACGAGCTGTATATGCCCCATGCGTTCGCGGCGCACCTTTTTCTCTGTTACTTCCACACCACATCGGTCGCACACGATACCCTTGTAGCGAATACGTTTATATTTTCCGCAATGACACTCGTAATCTTTTACAGGTCCGAATATACGTTCGCAGAAAAGACCGTCCCGCTCGGGTTTATAGGTACGGTAATTGATGGTTTCGGGTTTCAAGACCTCACCGCTCGAATTTTCCAGAATCTCTTCGGGCGAAGCCAAACCGATCGAAATCTTCGAAAAGTTACTCTTTATTTTGTTATCTTTTCTAAAAGCCATATGTTTTTAATGTATAAAGAGTTATTGGCCGACTGTCACATTTCTGCGACAGTCTGGCCATTGGATTTTATTTATTCTAAGTTGACGCTAAGACCAAGACCTCTCAATTCATGCAATAACACATTCAGAGACTCGGGAATACCGGGTGTCGGCATGGGTTCGCCCTTAACGATTGCCTCATAAGCTTTCGAACGTCCAACCACGTCGTCCGACTTGATCGTCAGGATTTCCTGCAAAACATGAGAAGCACCGAAGGCTTCGAGAGCCCAAACCTCCATTTCTCCGAAACGCTGACCACCGAACTGTGCTTTACCACCCAAAGGTTGTTGCGTAATCAAAGAGTACGGACCGATGGAACGGGCATGCATCTTGTCTTCGACCATGTGGCCCAGTTTCAGCATATAGATTACCCCCACCGTAGCCGGCTGGTCGAAACGCTCGCCTGTGCCACCGTCATACAAATAGGTCTTACCATAACGAGGAAGTCCGGCTTTATCGGTCCATGTATTCAAATCATCAAGGCTTGCCCCGTCGAAAATCGGAGTCGCAAATTTTTCTCCCAACTCGGCTCCTGCCCAACCTAAAACGGTCTCGAAAATCTGTCCCAAGTTCATACGAGAAGGCACACCCAACGGGTTCAAAACGATATCGACCGGAGTTCCGTCAGCCAAGAAAGGCATGTCTTCCTGACGAACGATACGCGAAACGATACCCTTGTTACCGTGACGTCCGGCCATCTTATCGCCCACGCTTATTTTACGCTTCTTGGCAATATACACTTTGGCCATTTGCACGATACCAGAAGGAAGTTCATCTCCGATAGAAATATCGAATTTCTTACGACGCAACTCGGCATCATATTCTTTATACTTCTTCAAATAATTGATGATAGTAGCGCGTATCAATTCGTTCTTAGCGGCATCGGTCGTCCACTTACTTACCTGTACCGTCGTATAATCGATTTTATTCAGAACAGCCTGAGTGAATTTCGTTCCCTTCGACACGACATCGGTTCCCATGAAATCTTTCACACCCTGAGAAACCTTACCTTGTGTCAAAACAAGCAACTTATCGATGAGAATGGCTTTCAAACCGTTCATCTTTTCTTCATATTCCTCGTCGAGTTTCGGAAGAATGGCTTTGTCGCTGAGTTTCGATTTTTTCTTTTTAATGGCACGAGAGAATAGATTCGTACCGATAACGACACCTTTCAACGAAGGAGTAGCTTTCAAGGAAGCATCTTTCACATCGCCGGCCTTATCACCGAAAATCGCACGAAGCAATTTTTCTTCGGGAGAAGGATCGGATTCTCCTTTCGGAGTAATCTTACCGATCATAATATCTCCGGGATTAACCTGAGCTCCGATACGAATAATACCACGTTCATCGAGGTCTTTCGTAGCATCCTCGCTTACATTGGGAATATCGGAAGTAAGTTCCTCCATACCGCGCTTGGTCTCACGCACTTCCAACGAATATTCATCGACGTGAACCGAAGTAAGAATGTCTTCACGAACGACACGCTCGTTCAACACGATAGCATCCTCGTAGTTATATCCTTTCCACGGCATGAATGCGACTTTGAGGTTACGTCCCAAAGCCAACTCGCCATTCTCGGTGGAATAACCTTCGGTAAGAATATCCCCGGCTTTAACCCGGTCTCCCTTGTGGCAGATAGGACGCAAATCGATAGTCGTGCTCTGGTTCGTTTTACGGAACTTGGGTATGATATATTCTTTTACGGAATCTTCAAAACTTACAAATTCTTCATCTTCCGTACGATCGTAGCGAATACGAATCGTAGTGGCATCGACAAACTCGATAACGCCATCACCCTCGGCCGTAATCTGCGTACGAGAATCGCGAATCAACTGACCCTCGATACCCGTTCCCACAATAGGAGCTTCGGGACGCAATAAAGGAACTGCTTGGCGCATCATGTTCGACCCCATCAATGCACGGTTCGCATCATCGTGTTCGAGGAACGGAATCAACGATGCCGCGATAGAAGCTATCTGAGTAGGCGACACGTCCATCAAATTCACCTGATCGGGCGACACGACGGGGAAATCGGCCTCCAAACGAGATTTTACCCGATTGCGGACAAATGTACCGTCGTCATTCAACGGAGCATTACCCTGCGCTACCACCAAGTTTTCCTCGGCTTCGGCGGTCAAATAAACCACACCCTCGGGCGACAAATCTACTTTCCCATTTTCTACTTTTCGATACGGAGTTTCGATGAAGCCCAGATCATTGATTTTAGCATATACACAAAGAGACGAGATCAAACCGATATTAGGACCTTCGGGAGTCTCGATAGGACAAAGACGTCCATAGTGCGTATAGTGCACGTCTCGAACCTCGAAACCGGCGCGTTCGCGAGACAAACCGCCGGGGCCCAAAGCCGACATACGACGCTTGTGAGTAATTTCGGCCAACGGATTCGTCTGATCCATGAACTGCGACAAAGCGTTCGTCCCGAAGAATGTATTGATAACAGATGATATCGTCTTTGCATTAATCAAATCGATGGGAGTAAACACCTCGTTATCCCGCACATTCATTCTCTCACGAATGGTACGTGCCATACGAGCCAATCCCACTCCGAACTGATTATATAATTGTTCTCCTACCGTGCGCACACGACGGTTGCTCAAATGGTCTATATCATCGACATCGGTCTTCGAGTTAATCAACTCGATGAGATATTTGATAATTTCGATGATATCCTCTTTCGTAAGCACCTTTACATCGGGCGAGGTAGAGAGGTTTAATTTCTTATTTATTCTATAACGTCCTACTTCTCCCAAATCGTAACGTTTCTCCGAGAAGAAAAGGTTGGTAATCACCTCGCGGGCACTGGCATCATCGGCTGGCTCGGCGTTACGTAATTGGCGATAGATATACAACACGGCTTCTTTCTCCGAGTTGCTGGAATCCTTTTGCAACGTATTGAATATAATCGAGTAATCCGACGTGTTGCTATCCTCTTTATGCAACAAGATATTTTGGACTCCCGATTCGATAATATCGGCAATATGCGATTCTTCAAGGACAGTTTCACGAGGAATGACAATCTCGGTACGTTCGATAGAAACGACCTCACCGGTATCCTCGTCTACAAAGTCTTCCACCCAAGCCTTAACGACATTACCCGCCAATCTGCGGCCAATGGCTTTTTTCAAACTTGCTTTGGAGACTTTCAAGTCTTCTGCCAAACCGAATATTTCGAGAATATCCTTATCGGTCTCGAAACCAATCGCACGCAACAAAGTGGTAACGGGCAACTTTTTCTTCCGGTCGATATAGGCATACATCACGTTGTTTATATCAGTGGCAAATTCAATCCAAGAGCCCCTGAACGGAATAATACGTGCCGAATAAAGTTTTGTACCGTTAGCGTGTATACTTTGTCCGAAGAACACGCCCGGAGAACGGTGCAACTGCGAAACGACAACACGTTCGGCCCCATTGATAACAAACGTACCCTTAGCAGTCATATAAGGGATAGGACCTAAATAAACGTCTTGAATTACCGTAGCGAAATCCTCATGATCGGGATCGGTACAGTATAATTTCAATTTGGCCTTTAACGGTACGCTGTAAGTCAACCCTCTTTCGAGACACTCTTCAATCGTATATCTCGGCGGATCGATATAATAGTCCAAAAATTCGAGGACAAAGTTATTGCGCGTATCAGCAATGGGGAAATTCTCGGCGAATACCTTGAAAAGCCCTTCGTTTTTTCTTTTTTCAGGCGGGGTGTCGAGTTGCAAAAAGTCTTGAAATGACTTCAACTGAACTTCAAGGAAATCCGGATAAGGAAGCGGATTCTTAATTGAAGCGAAATTTACGCGTGGTTTACCTATTGTAGAAGACATTTATAAAAGGGATTAAGTGAACTTAATTAAAAATATATACACAAAAAGGTTAAGAATCACCGAGTGAGATGATTCTTAACCAAACTCTCTGATTAACAGATGTATTATTTAAGTTCAACTTCTGCTCCAGCTTCTTCCAATTGTTTTTTCAAAGCCTCAGCATCAGCCTTAGCAAGACCTTCTTTGATGTTGTTAGGAGCACCGTCTACAAGGTCTTTTGCTTCTTTCAAGCCAAGTCCGGTGAGTTCTTTCACCAATTTAACGATAGCAAGTTTATTTGCACCAGCAGCTTTCAAAACAACATCGAAAGATGTTTTTTCTTCAGCAGCAGCTCCACCAGCGGCAGGAGCAGCAGCAACAGCAACAGCTGCAGCAGCAGGTTCAATACCATATTCGTCTTTCAAAATTTGAGCAAGTTCGTTTACTTCCTTTACGGTCAAGTTAACTAATTGTTCTGCAAAAGCTTTCAAATCTGCCATTTTTGTATGAATTAAATGTTATTATTCGTAATAATGTTTTTTGTATAAATTTTATCTTTCTGATAGAGTCTGCAATACTCCATGTAAGGTAGAACCACTTGACTGAAGAGCCGATACAACATTCTTTGCAGGAGATTGTAAGAGGGCGATAACCTCAGCAATAAGTTCGTTTTTGCTCTTGATAGCAACAAGTGCATCAAGCTGATCGGCTCCGATATAAAACCCTTCTTCTACATAAGCGGCTTTTAGAACCAAATCTTCAGAAGTCTTTCTGAACTCCTTAATCAGCTTTGCAGGTGCATTGCCAACATTTGCAAAGAACATCGTTGTAGAACCCTTCAAAGAACCGTACAAGGGCGAATAATCGGTATCGAGCCCTTCCAGTGCCTTGTGTAACAAAGCGTTCTTAACAACCATCATTTTGATACCTTCTTTGAAACATGCACGACGTAAATTGCTTGTTTTTTCAGCATTCAACGTTGCAGTTTCTGCAAGGTAGAAGCAGCTGTACTCCTTTACAGTTTCTGCTATTTGCGCAATAATAGTGCCTTTATCTTCCTTTCTCATAATTCCTTGTTTTAGATCTCGTCAACTGATTTAGGATCAATCTTGATACCCGGGCTCATTGTACTCGAAAGATAAATACTCTTGATATAAGTACCCTTAGCAGCAGTAGGTTTCAGTTTTATCAATGTCGAAACAAATTCTTTCGCATTATCGCGAATCTGATCGGCAGTAAACGAAATCTTACCTATAGAGGCATGTACTATACCATTCTTATCGACTTTGAAATCGATTTTTCCTTGTTTTACTTCTTTTACAGCTTTAGCGACATCGGGAGTCACAGTTCCGCTCTTAGGATTAGGCATCAAACCACGAGGGCCTAATACACGTCCCAAAGCACCGATCTTACCCATGATAGCAGGCATCGTAATGATTACGTCGATATCGGTCCAACCGCCTTTGATCTTCTCGATATATTCGTCCAATCCTACGTAATCGGCTCCGGCTTCCTTTGCGGCAGCTTCGGCATCGGGAGTACAAAGTACCAACACACGCACTTGTTTACCCGTTCCATGAGGCAACGATACGACACCTCTTACCATTTGATTGGCTTTACGAGGATCAACGCCTAAGCGTACATCAATATCAAGCGATGCATCGAATTTGGTATAAGTAATATCTTTTACCAATTGAGATGCCTCGCCGAGTGAGTAGGCCTTCCCTGCTTCAATCTTTGCTAAAGCTAACTTTTGATTTTTTGTCAGTTTACCCATTTCAATTGAAGTTTATTAGTTATTTACCGGGAATTCCCCTTTTACGGTGATACCCATACTTCTCGCTGTACCAGCAACCATTTTCATCGCCGATTCTACCGTAAAACAGTTCAAATCGACCAATTTGTCCTCGGCGATTGCTTTTACCTGTTCCCAAGTAATCTCTCCTACTTTTTTACGGTTAGGCTCCGCAGAACCGCCTTTTACTTTGGCAGCTTCCATAACTTGAATAGCTACGGGAGGAGTCTTAACGACAAAATCGAAAGATTTATCGCTATAATAGGTAATTACGACCGGCAATACTTTACCGGCTTTGTCTTGGGTACGGGCATTGAATTGCTTGCAAAACTCCATGATGTTTATACCCTTAGAACCCAATGCAGGTCCTACGGGAGGAGAGGGGTTTGCTGCACCACCTTTAATCTGTAATTTGATCTGTCCAGCAATTTCTTTAGCCATTGTTTTTAATTTTGATATTATTAAAATACCGAGGGTTCATACAAGCGCGTAACCTCTTGTATTACTCCCGCTCTACTTGCGAATTTTCCAGCTCCAACGGAGTCTTGCGACCAAAAATTTTAACCATTACTTTCAGTTTCTTTTTCTCGTTGTTCACCTCCTCGATAATTCCACTAAATCCGTTAAACGGACCATAGTTTACTTTTACCGTTTCACCGACATGATATACAACGGCCGGTTCGTCACCCACCTCCTGCATCTCGTCGACTGCGCCCAACATACGATTAACTTCCGAAGGCCGTAAAGGCTCCGGCTGATTGGATTTTCCACCCAAAAAGTCAATCACATTCGTTGTATTACGCAAATGATGAACAACCTCACCTACTAAAATGGCTTCGACAAAAACATAACCCGAGTAAAGATTTTTCTCCTTTACCACCTTTTTCCCGTTACGTACGGTGTAAACTTTTTCGGTAGGTATCAAGACCTGAAATACATAATTGCCAAGATCGGTATTCTTGATTTCTGCATCAAGAACTTCTTTGACCTTGTTCTCTTTTCCGCTTATGGCACGCAAAACGTACCAGCCTTTTTTTTCTTCAGACATTGATTTACCTCCCTAATTAAAGACCTCCGTAAATAAGGTGCATGATTTTGTCAATACATTGATCCATTGCAAATATGACTATAGCGATAATAAGGGAAGCAAACATAACCACCACAGCACTATTTGCCAGCTCCGACTTGGTAGGCCAAGAAACCTTATGTACCAATTCGTTATAAGAATCTTGGATATCGGCAAGTATTTTCAATTTCTTCATTGTTTCACTAAATTTTGCACGGGTCGAGAGACTCGAACTCCCGACACCTGGTTTTGGAGACCAGTGCTCTACCAACTGAGCTAGACCCGTATAAAATCAGCCCCACAAAGAGGCTGATTTTGTAGTTTTATCAAAACTAACCCTTTATAGAATTAGTCCAAAATATCTGTGATCTGACCAGAACCTACCGTACGGCCACCTTCACGGATTGCAAAGCGCAAACCTTTGTCGCAAGCAACCGGGTTGATAAGTTTCACATTGATAGTAACGTGGTCACCCGGCATTACCATTTCTACACCTTCAGGGAGAGTGATTTCACCCGTTACGTCGAGCGTACGAATGTAGAACTGAGGACGGTAGTGGTTGTGGAAAGGAGTGTGACGACCACCTTCTTCTTTCTTCAAGATATAAACCTGAGCTTTGAATTCAGAGTGAGGTTTAACCTGTCCCGGGTGGCAGATAACCATACCACGTTTGATTTCATTCTTGTCGATACCACGGAGCAACAAACCAACGTTATCACCAGCTTCGCCTTCGTCAAGAATCTTACGGAACATTTCAACACCGGTTACAACCGATTTCTTGTCTGCTCCCAAACCGAGGATTTGAACTTCATCACCCACTTTTACGCGACCTGCTTCGATACGACCAGTAGCAACAGTACCACGACCCGTAATAGAGAAGACGTCTTCAACAGGCATCAAGAAAGGTTTATCAACATCGCGCGGAGGCAGAGGAATCCAATTATCGACAGCATCCATCAACTCCATCACTTTCTCTTCCCATTGAGCTTCGCCATTCAATGCGCCCAATGCAGATCCGCGAATAATAGGAGTATTGTCACCGTCATATTCATATGCTGAAAGCAATTCTCTCATTTCCATTTCAACGAGTTCGAGCATCTCTTCATCGTCAACCATATCGCATTTGTTCAAGAACACAACGATACGAGGAACGTTCACCTGGCGAGCCAACAAGATATGCTCACGAGTCTGAGGCATAGGACCATCGGTAGCTGCAACTACGATAATAGCACCGTCCATCTGCGCAGCACCAGTTACCATGTTCTTCACATAGTCGGCGTGACCCGGACAGTCCACGTGTGCGTAGTGACGATTTGCAGTTTCATATTCTACGTGAGAGGTATTGATGGTAATACCACGTTCTTTTTCTTCAGGAGCGTTATCGATAGAATCGAAAGAACGCAATTCTGAAAGACCTTTTTTTGCAAGAACCGTAGTGATAGCGGCGGTCAAGGTCGTTTTACCGTGGTCTACGTGACCGATAGTACCAATATTTACGTGTGGTTTGGTACGTTGAAACTGTTCTTTTGCCATAGCTTTGTATTATTTTATAAATGATTAGCTTTCTAAAAACTTGAGCCGATGACGGGACTTGAACCCGTGACCTCTTCCTTACCAAGGAAGTGCTCTACCGCTGAGCTACATTGGCATTTATTCTTGGAGCGGAAGACGAGGCTCAAACTCGCGACCCTCAGCTTGGAAGGCTGATGCTCTATCAACTGAGCTACTTCCGCA
>NZ_JAIJHU010000032.1:0-38540 GCF_022723415.1 Barnesiella sp.
ATAACAAAGCGGAGGCTTTCCCTAACGAGGGAAAGCCTCCGCTTTGTTATTTCTCAAAAAACTAAATTATATCGTTCACATAAACACGCTTATAAATACGCCTGAAATTATCACTTTCTTGCTTCAACTCCTCTGCATGCAACTTATAGTCTTCACCCCAAATCCCCGACAACAAATCGACAATATATTTGTGTTCTCTATCTTTCGACAAAGAAGCCGCGATGAGCTTGTCAATAATTTCCCTATATTTCTCAGCTCCCGTAGCGTGCAAATATAATGCGGCACTCACCGTAATCTGCCCCGTCATATCTACCCGTATTATATTATCGGCTAGGACGGGCATATCTTCATCACAAGAGCCCATATGATTGGCAATATATTCGTAGGTGAGCAATCCATCAGTATCACTATTCAATATTTTTTTCAAATCATTATTCATAGCTGACCTCTTTTGAATGACACAAATTAAATAAAAACTTTCTTCGCAACAAAATATTTCACAAAAACAGTTCAAGAAACCCTAAAAAACAACTTCTGTAAACAAAAAAAGATATTTGATATAGGAATTAATATTTTTTTGATGTATGTTTGCTTATGAATAATCGAATCTACAACCATCATGAATGACAATCTCATCATTACCATAGGCCGTCAATTCGGAAGCGGAGGACGAGAAATAGGAAAACGTTTGGCCGATTTATTCGGCATAGCTTATTACGATAAAGAATTAATCAACGAGGCTTCGAAATCGAGCGGACTCAGCACCGAATATTTCGAGAAAGCCGACGAGCGGGCTCCAAGCGCTTTATTAAATTCTTTTTCAATAAACTGGCTCACAGGAGCAGGAGGAATATGGGGCGACGGAGGCCTATCGAACGAATACATTTTCAAATTTCAATCCGACGTCATTCGTCATTTAGCTGAAACTCAATCGTGTGTCATCGTCGGACGTTGCGCCGATTATATTCTCAGACAATACCCACGATGTTACAATGTATTTATACACGCTCCCCTTGAAGACAGAATCGAGAGAATCATCAGCCGCTCACAAGGAATGACTCGAAAAGAGGCTATCGAACTCGCCGAAAAGAAAAATAAACTAAGAGCTTCTTATTACAATTTTTATACCGATAAGGGTTGGGGAGTAGCCTCTTCATACGACCTTTCTATCGATTCCTCTATATTGGGCAGTGAAGAGACAGCCATATTTATCCGCGATTTTATCCAAAAGAAAGACGGGCTACCCAAATGGGAGAAAAAGAAATAGGTCTCAATTCTCTTTCTCTTTCAAGTAATCGGAACAAAGAGAATAAATAATACCATCAACGATTCCTATGGTAGGAACCCATATTTCTCGTGCGCCTATATGCGTCGCTATTTGTAAATAAATATCGGCGGCAGGTACAATCACGTCGGCTCGGTCGGGTTTCAATGCAAAACGGTCGATACGTTCCACGATCGAATAGCTATTCAATTCATTTCTCAGGGTCAAAAGCCGCTCCACAGTCAATGGCTCCCGAGCAGACACTCCTGCCAAATGATGCAATTTATTGATATTACCACCCGACCCGATAATAGAGATATGCCGATACGTTTCCTTCAAACGCTTTAAATCCCTATACATACGGAACAATTCACTACGGCTCAGTTTTTTATTCAAAATACGTACAGTTCCTATATTATAAGATTGAGATTGGAGTAACGAACGGTCACTAATTATACTTATCTCGGTACTTCCGCCACCAACATCGACATAGATAAAATCGCCCTCTTGTTCCAGCTCGTCCACGATATGACTGTCATATACGATACGTGCTTCTTCAAGACCATTAATAATTTCGATATTTATTCCACTTCTCTCCGAGATATACCGGACAATATCGGCTCCATTCGAAGAATCCCGCATAGCCGACGTAGCACAAGCCCGATAAGACAAGACATTATAAACCTGCATCAGCTGAGAAAAAGCATGCATGAGACGTAATAATTTTTCTGTCTTCTCCGTAGAAATACGACCTTTTGTAAAGGTATCTTGTCCCAATCGCAGCGGTACACGCACAATAAAAACTTTCGATAAATCCGATACACTCTCTCCCGGATAAATACCTTTGATAAGCAATCTCACTGCATTCGAGCCAATATCTATGGCCGCAAAATTAAGTCTGTCCATAAAGTTTCTCATTCTATAAGCGAAGATAATCATTTCCCCAATAAAACATCTCGATTAAAAATAAAGTCTCATTCAAAAACATATAATTTATAATCGCTCCAAAAATGAACTTTCATTCAATATCACTTGTTTTTACCTTGAAAACCATAGTAGAAGAACAAATTTGCGCAATAAATGAAGTGATTGGTTATACTTGGGCAATTGCGCAGTTTCCCCAAAGCGGGAAACAGGAGACTCCTTCCTATTTTTATTTTCAAAAATTCAATCAATAGCTTCGGAAGGAGTCTCTTTTTCAAAGAATATCATCATGCCAAAATAGAGCCGCATACCGGGTGTACCTTTACGAAAAATTACCAGCTCTATGAAATCGAGAATTACATTTAACGGCATGAACCGTTATTCCCCACCGAACTCGGCACAGCCGGGAGACTGCACAGCTATTGTCAACTTACGAAATCAATCAAACTGCCTCAAACCTGTCGGGACACCGGAATATCTATACACTCCGGAAAAGAAAAACCATCGGCTCGTCTATGTTCATATCTGCTACGACGGAGAGCATCATATAACGGAAAATGAAAATACCTTGTATTATGAGGCTCTGATAAAAAAAGAAAACGGAAATATCCAAAAAGAATCAAGCCAGTTGTTCGAGCTAAACGACCTACAAGTTCTGTCTATTCAATCCATAGGAAACACACTCATAATCATCTGTACCGAAAGTATATACTATTTACTTTATAAAGAGGGAAAATATATCTTTTTGGGTGAAAAGCCCGACATACCTGAAATTTCATTTTTCCCTTATGTAGAATATACCGATGCCTACTTCGTAAGCGAATATACCTTTCAACATGGATACAGCAATCCGACCCGACTCGACACCGAAGACATCAATTATTACAACGATGCTTACTACAATGCATTCTTTCAGCTACAAGAAAAAGCATGGAAACGGCACTATTTCATACAACCCATACTCATACGTTATGCCCTCACTTTATATGATGGGAGCCGAATTTTTTCATCGGCTCCGGTCATGGTCTCTTTGCCACACCCCATACAACCCTATCAAATGAGCATACGATTGAAAAATTCAAACAATCTTTGCTTAGGTTCTCATGAAGGACAAATCATCGCCGGGAATTATAGCCTGAAATATTATATTCATCAATTCAATCTCGACAACTGGAAAGATATCGTAAGAAGTATAGACTTTTTTGTCTCTCCCGAAGCCACGATCTTCGAACCCGATCAAAAACAACAAGGCCTTAAATTTACGATCGAACGTACAGAAGAAAACGAAACGATCTCTTTTCTACTGAAAGGAGACATCTCTTTTCTCGACCTGAAAGAGATAAAGAAACGCTACTTACAAGATTCTCTATTTTATAAAATAGCGACCATAGAGGATTGGAGCGACTGGAAGGAAGGTGAATCGTACACCATAGAAAATAAAATACGGCCAGATTTACTCATACACGAGGAGGTTCTTTCGCCAGATAATACGACACTGCTTTCTACGGGAGCACATGTCAGCTATATACACAACAAAAGACTACACATAGCCAACTTAAAGAAAAAACTTTTTCCCGGATTTCCCCTCAGTCTGTTCAACGTGGGAAACAAAAATGCCGAGACTGTCAGTGCTTATATCTGCACTTATCTCAAAACCGAAAGAGGAGAATGCAAAGTCGTTTGGCACGGGAAATCGAACTATTTCTTCAATCAACTTTCACCTTTGATTTCTTACCCCGACAGTAACGCCTATAAAATGGAAATCGTCGTAAAAAGCGAGAAAACCCGATACAAAGGGAGCTTTCTACTGACAGCCTCCGAATATGAAAATAGGGCCGATTATCTTGACGAGACACTCTCTGCAATCACATTGGAAAACGATTCTCTGCCGGCCTCTACCCCACTCGATATACCCTTGTCCGAAAATGACACTTACACACAGCCTAATATACTGCGGGTTTCGGAACTCGAAAACCCGTTTGTATTCCCGTCCGAACAAACTTATACCATCTCGAACGGAGAGATTACAGGCATAGCGACCATTACAGCAGCTTTATCGGAAGGACAGTTCGGTGAATTTCCCTTATATGTATTTACAGAAGAAGGAATATGGGCTTTGCAAAACGGAAACGGAATCGTATGTTACGGAGCACAACATCAACTGAATCGAGAACCCATACTGCCGGAAAACCCTATCGTCCCTCTCGAAGACATGATTATGTTTACTACGGCAAAAGGATTATTTATCATACGAGGCTCCGAAATACAACAGCTCTTATCGTTCGACGAAACCGCCTGCGAAAACAATAGCCCAATCACTCACCACGACATAGACTCTACATTAATTCCTGCAACCACCGATCAAACGACTTTATCTCAATTTATTCAAGGAAGTATCATCGCCTACAATACAATCGAAAAAGAATTGATATGTTGCAGGCCCGATCTCAAATATAGTCTCATTATCCATATTCCTTCTCTCTACATGTATCGCATAAGCCGACAGTACTCTTCCCTATTCTATGATGCCAGTCATCTACTCGCCCAAGACGCAGAGGGAAAAGTTTACGATTTACAAAAAGAATCAGCAGAGATAACCCCAATCGCACTCGTATCCCGCCCAATTACTCTCCAAAGTGAAGAGTACCAAAAATGGAGAGAAGTTTTCTGGCGGCTCTCAATGTCAGAAGGAAAGCTCTTGCTTTCCCTTTGGGGAGGCAATGATGCCGAAGGCAACTTTTCCAAAATCTGTGAAATATCGAGCGCATCAAAAGTAGCAGGACAATTACCCATGCGTTTTACAGGACCGGCATATAAATATTTCAGGCTTATTCTTTGCGGGAACGTCTCCTCTGATTTCCATCTTTCATCTGTCGATATCCACTCCGAAAACATCATCAGCAATCGGTTACACTAATATAAAAAGAGTAGGACTTATTGTATAAGTCCTACCCTACTATTCTCATCTTACCGCAATCTACGGTTTATAGTTTTTCAATCCTTTCAAAGTTGCTGGATCGGTAGCCTCCTCGATACTCATAGCAAAGCCTCCACCCGGAGC
The DNA here is from genome assembly GCF_022723415.1 of Barnesiella sp. Lineage (NCBI taxonomy): Bacteria > Pseudomonadati > Bacteroidota > Bacteroidia > Bacteroidales > Barnesiellaceae > Barnesiella > Barnesiella sp. Next base: position 5,250 of record NZ_JAIJHU010000032.1, read on the forward strand.
ACAAGGCTGAACGATACGAGTCTTGTTCGTCACAATATATTTACGAATCGTATAAGCCTGCGGGTTATCCTTATAATGGGCATCGGGAGCATCGGCATATATAGTTGCAATATACTTTTTCCCAGGCTCCAAGAAATCTAAGGAGAAACGAGCCGTATGCCCATTCTCATCGACCGTGGAACCTACATACCAATTATTACCCCCTTTTTCCCGGCGTGCCACCGTAATATAATCTCCCGGCTCTGCCTCCAAATAACGGCTGTCGTCCCAATCGACAGGCACATCTTTAATAAACTGAAAAGCATCGAGGAAACGATTATAATTTTCGGGTAAATCGGCTGCCATCTGTAAAGGACTATACATGGTCACGTATAAAGCCAGTTGCCGAGCCAGAGTAGAACGAACATAGCTGTGGTTATCGGGATTAAGTTTAGAAATATCCGTCTCGAAAATACCGGGAGTATAATCCATCGGACCTCCGATAAGCCGTGTAAATGGCAAAATAGTGGTATGGTCGGGATTATTGCCCCCGAACGATTCATACTCGGTTCCTCTCGCCGACTCGTTACCGATAAGATTGGGATAAGTACGGCTCAAACCCGTAGGACGAACAGCTTCATGGGCATTCACCATAATCTTATGCTTGGCGGCTTCGGTCAATGCATAGAGATAATGATTAACCATCCATTGTCCGTAATGATGTTCCCCACGAGGTATAATATCTCCCACATATCCACTCTTCACGGCATCATAGCCATGATCGTTCATAAACTGATATGCTTTCTCCATGTGCCGTTCATAATTACGAACCGAACCCGAGGTCTCATGATGCATAATCATTTTCACCCCCTTCGATTTGGCATACCGCTCTATTTCTTCTACATCGAAATCGGGATACGGTGTGATAAAATCGAATACATAGTCTTTCGACTTACCTATCCAATCTTCCCACCCTATGTTCCAACCTTCCACCAGCACAGCGTCAAATCCATGTTCTGCGGCAAAATCGATATATTCTTTTACATGCTCGGTATTAGCGGCATGACGTCCATTAGGCGTCAAACGAGAATAATCGACCAAATCGAGTTTCACATGAGGCAAATCGGTATAAGCCCAAGTACTTTTCCCGGTTATCATTTCCCACCATACACCTATATATTTCGTCGGTTTTATCCAACTCGTATCTTCATAGACACACGGTTCATTCAGATTAAGAGTCATTTTGGATGCAAGAATATCACGCGCATCGTCACTAACAATAATCGTGCGCCATGGAGATTTCGCCGGAGTTTGCATATATCCCTTATCCCCCAATGCATCGGGTGTAAGGTGAGACTCGAATATCATATTTTTGTCGTCCAAATCGAGCGACATACAAGAATAATCGACCAATGCAGCTTCATGCAAATTAATATACAAACCATCGTCGGTTTTCATCATTAAAGCCGTTTGCACCCCCGTAGGAGAGAATGGAGTTTGAGAAGAATTCGGTGTAATAGCCTCGTTCATCAATCCACGGATTTCGGACAATTTCGACGTCACAGTGGAATACTCCTGTGTATCATAATCGCCCGGGAGCCAAAAAGCTGTATGGTCTCCCGCCATAGCAAACTGCGTCTTCTCTTCTTTAATCACAAAATAATCCAAATTGGGCTGATCGGGAAATTCATATCGGAATCCTACCCCATCGTCAAATACCCGGAAACGAATAATCATACGACGATCGGTCGACGGTTGTTCCAATGTTACTTCCAATTCATTATAATGATTCCTAATCTCTTTTACCTCTCCCCAAACGGGTTTCCATGTCTCATCGAAAGTCGATGTCTCAGAACCAGCCAAACGAAATCCATCGGTTAAATTTTTTCCCGACTTCAACTCTAATCCCAATTTACTCTCTTTAATAACCGGCCGACCTTTATAATCTACTTTATAAACAGGGACTCCATTATCCAATTCAAAATCTAATACAATGTTCCCGTCAGGAGATTTCAAAGTCTCGGCTCTCAAAATGCCATAAGACAACAAAGCCATAAGAATAAAAATCAGTCGTTTCATTTATTCAATACATTTATTTGGGTTTTATAAAACTACGGAGAAGCATCTCAACTGCAAAGATAGGAGTTTAAGCTCCGACTCAAAAATTTCTCTATCCCTCCTTTAATTAAGAAAAACGAATAATTGAAGAAACAGTTTAAACAAACGACCTGTTTAACTTAAAATATAAATTCCTTTTATTTCAATAACGATAATCTCACCGAGATTCCATAATTGCTGTTCGTAATAGGATATGATGAAGAGGATACTAACGGTGTATTAATCTGATGGTCGAAATAAGCCCCTACCGTAATACGTTTACTCAATACATAATTGGCTGTTACTTTCAACATCGTAGTACGAGTACCACTGGTTGCCTGCGTAAAATTCTGTTCGATACGGCGAATGAGAGCCTGATTCTTGCGGAATGAAAAATCGGCATTGATTGTCAAATCGTTGCTAACACCTGTTTGAGACCCTTTCAATTTCAAAATCGTATTAAAATTAGCGATCTTATACCCGGCCCCGATTGTAAAATCGGTTGTCGACGCCTCTACGATTTGTCCGGCTGCCGAATTCAATGTCAACGTGCGGGAATCTTTATACTCTATATTGCCTGTAACATTATTTTTCAGTGTCACCTTTAACCCGATAAGGGGAGCGAACCTCTCGGTTATCATTACCGATGATATATCGAATGGAGAAGAGGGTATGGGATTGCCCGTAAGTTCATCGCGAACGAAACCGAAATCCCCGTCTGATTCCACCCAATTAAGGAACGAAGTAAATGATCCCACAGCATAGGTACACTGGTAAGCATGCGATAGAGTAAACGCTTTAAAGTGTTTCTTTATAAACGGTATTTGCATGAAACCATCGTAAGTAATTCGCCAGTTCGGCAATATAGCCGACAATCCCGGGAACGGAGACAAATCGATTTTACGGGCATCACGGCCAGAATATGCAGCAATAAATGCAGGTATCATTACATCGGCAGAACTACGATTCACACCGCCGTTAGCCGAATCATAGGGCTTATCTCCAAAGCCGGTAGAGGCAATAAAACCTTTATTCGGATAATTGCCCAACGATCCGTAATGCGCTTCTAACCGAGCCGCTATTATTTCCCGATTTTTCAAAAAATCATCGAATGCTTGCGACGAATATCCGTCTTTTGCAGAACTACTCCTAAATGCAGTCTTCAATGCAATATGTGTCTTGGTATAGCTTCCGCCTCGTACAGTCGGCATATCGTCAAACATAAATTGCATTTGAGAACTACGCGTGTCTGTTCTATTTCCTGTCAAGTTTATTTTCAAGCCCCGGATAGGTTCAAGCGCTATTTCGAAATTAAACTCTTCGGTACGACCGATAACCGCCGGACTTATCTGCGTGGAATCACATAAAAGCCAACCACGTTCTTTTGCCCGATATACATAGCTCTCATCAGTAAAACCAAAAGCGAAATCGAGGCCGGGAGCCATAGGACCATACGAAGTCGATTGCCCGAATACATCGCCTACATTCGGGGAAAACAGAGGTAACGAAGTAGTATTGGTCTTACGATAACGCACGCTCGCATTTCTTACCATCATCAATCCCCGTAAAGAATATTCGGCTGCTTCTTTCCAGAAATTACGTTCATTCTTATTCGAAGGAGTAATTATCACATTCAAGCGTTGGGTTCCTTTATCGAGAATCACTACATTATTGGCATCGAGAACTTTCGTCCTCAGAGCCACTTTCTTTCCGGCATCGTCCCTCGCCACAACTTTTACCTTCTTATTGTTGAGATTATGCCTTAAAGTAACCGTAGTATCTTCCCGAAGCAAAATGGTACGTTCGAATTTTCTATTTTTCTTCGCTGCCACAGCTCTATTATTGGAAGAAAAACGTTTGTTTATCTTCTGCAAATATTTCGACTTATTGTATAATTGTTCAAAATTGAAACGCCCGTCAAAGCTCAACTGCCCTTGATTATTCACCGAGTTACCTAAATCTATTTCCTCTGAAATCTGGGCTCCCCTATCCCAAGTGTATGTAGCGTTATACTTGGCATTAAACGACAAATAATCAAGAACAGGTATCTTGCTGAACGGAGCCGTATACGATGCATTGAAAGTTTGATTATAATTCCACGGTGTTCCCAAATTCTTGATGCTGGTCAACACGGTATCTTTCCATGCTTCGTATTCATCTGGGAAAAGCTGTTTATTCACCACACCGACCGGCTCCTCGATATGAGCGTTCGTCATCGTTTGCAACGAAAGGTTTATCGACTTGGTGAGATTCCATGTCAACGAGAACTGCCGATCCCATAAAAAACTTTTACTTACACTCGTCGGCAATGCCATTCCTCCCGATCCACTCACATCGCGAATCTGCTGTTCATAATAATATCGCGACATATTGGTATTAAACGCAATATTATTAGGCAAATAATTAAATTCCCATTCCTTCAAAAATTTCAAATGCTTAGATTTACTCTTTAATCCCTTCAACGGGACAAAAGGTTTAACAAAAGGAGTATAGGAATAAGTGAAACTACCCCGATAATCGTATGTATTCTCAAATTCGGTAGTAGGGTCTTGTTTCGATTGTCGATTATAAGAATAGCTGATAGAAAAATTAGCCGGGTCATAGGGCATAGGATTCTTACTCCTAATATCAAAAGAAACTCCCGACAAACTGAAACTCTCGACAGTCGATTTCTCTATCGAAGCATCACTTATAGAGTCACGCTCGGCTTTACTGCCCGCATTGTCCAAAGCATCTTTCAACAAGATATCTTGATCGAGCGGATTGTATTTAGGAGAAGTACGTTGTTCGGTAATCGAATAAAATAATGGGGCTTTCAATTTGACTTTTTCTGGCAAAAAACGCCCTAACTCAACCATCGTAGCTATATTATACTGATAGTAATCGTCTAATCGACGTTCCGTAAGGCTTTGGTCTATCCCCCCAAAACCGACAGTTTCTACATGCCCCGCGATATTCAGCGTAGCAATATCCGACAAACCGAGATTTACATTTGCTTTGGCAGCCCAACCACCAGATTGGTCAAAATCGGTCAAACGCATTTCATTCACCCAAACGACTATATCCTTAGCTGCATTCGAATTATTTCTCACACCGATCATCATCGTACGAACATCGCTCAAAGAAGGGTTCCCCACGATAGTCACCTTATTTTGATTTTTATCGGGATCATAACTGGAATAACGGGTTTGAAACGTCACAGTCGAATTATCCATACGTTTCTTTGCATTCCGTTCCAGCTTCAAATCGGTAAACAAAGAAAGAGGGAAATCAAACATATTGGATTGTGGCCAAACCGCTTCCTGATCTTGTGCATTATACGTGCTATAATTACCCGGCTCCGTCAATGACAACGGGACCTCATACTCATAATAATTCGATTTACTATCGGATCCTAATCGTAAAAACACAGACACATCGCCATCTCGTAAATTAGTTTTATCGTCAATCAGTTTCTCTGCATGTACAAACATCTGTAACCGCTTGTATGTACGCATATCCATACCACTGTTCTTATAAACCGCACGAGCATCTCCCGACTGCAAATCGGTTACTTTCAAAGACATGGCTTGTTCATTAAGCTGAGTTATTTGCGATTGCCCCGGGTCTATGATACGGGTTACACCCGGAGGTAAAACATAATTAACAGGAACCTGTCCTGCATTCTCCTCAATATTTACCACCGATATATCCATCTTACCCTGAGCCGGAGCATCTCCTTTCAAATTCAAAGCATAGTTATACGTTCGCCATTCACCCCGAACCAATTCCAACGTGGCAAAACGCAAATGTGTCTCACACTCAAAACCCGTCATAAACATGCGGATAAAACGTATCGTTTTAAAATCTTGAATAGATCCCACTTTCTTCTGAGGACGAGACAAAGGAATTTTGAATTGATACCACACAGCTTTTCCTTCTTCACCATTGCGGAGCCGGACGGTTGTCTCCCGCTTATCGGTAATACAGTTTTTCCCCACCTCCAAGCTATCGGGGCATAACGATATGCGGTACTGATAATACCTTTCATATTCGTTCAACGTATTATCCTGATTGATATCCTCCACATCAGGAACGCTTTTGGAAGACTGATAATACGAATCGTTCATTTCCTCGGGAGACCGGGAATTGTTTTCTGTTCCGTTATATCGTTTATACCGATCCAATATAGAAGTTTGGGCATCGTCATAATCGTGTCCACGATAAAAATGGTAATTATCCCCGGCCGGATCGTTAAACGGAGAAAACTGATCTTGTCGCATAGCCTCCACTACCGCCGGAGATAGTTTAGTTTCGAGCTTGTCCAAATAATCTCTATATGATGGGAACCCATATTCCTCGTCATTCGACAGACCGTCTAAACCTACGTCTTGCAAAGCCCGTGCACCACTGGTATTATCGAATGCATAAGTCAAAGACTGACGTTTGGATACCTTTCCCCACACCGTAGTCGCTATCTGTGTTGTATCACCGTCGACCGGCAAACCGTTCTCGAAAGACTTCATACCGTCTTTGAGAATATCTTCCGACACTTCTCCCAAATTGAAATACAATTCTCCCCCGTTATGATTAGTCTGATTCTCATCTAAAAACGGATCCATAAGCCAGAACTGTATATATTCGATATTCGATGATTCGAAATCGGTATAATCCATTTTTCGCATAATCCCGCCCCAACGGTTCTCCGGATTCAACAAAAGCCCTTGTGAGTCGATATTATCGGCATCGAGATTGTACGGTCCCCGTTCCTGTGGATAAAATGAAAGGTTCAATGTCTGTAAGGTCGTCGATTCTCCATAATTGATTTCCTTATTGGGAAATATCTCCCGTACACTCACCTCACGCACATAAGGATTAGACAATTGGTCCAAATCATTTTTCAGGTGAGCCGGTATCAATGTCGAGTTTTTCTGAGTAAACATTCTATCGATATAATACCACGATAGCAATGCTCTATTTTGCCCATAACGAATATCATTGGAATAACGAGCTTCGGGAAACAAAGCATCAGATGAAGGGTCGTACGGAGTGGAAGCCAACGTCCACGAATAAGGAGACTTCAAGTCCAACCCTGTTTGTGTCGATTCGAAATCATCGATATACGATGTTCCCTGCGAGCTGCCGTTTTTGGATTTATGCGGTATCAATTGGGCAAATTCAGCCGTGAGAGCCAACGTAGAAGGAGCTGTTGCGTTTACAGTCGGAATTTTATTCAACAAATTGGTCAACCATAAAAAATTCGTATTATAAGACAAATTCACTCCCCACAAAGTATTATTCAGTACCTCATCACCCATATTTACTTTTTCTGTCAGGGACTTTTCAGACAAATGCATAATCGTCGCTCCTACATTAAAATCTTTGGAGAACGCATAATTCAAATCGAGTCCCAGCATTGTCTTACGTTGCATATTGAACATCGATTGATTTTCAAGCGATACACTAATCGGAGTACCCGCCTCGATTATACTTTGGTTCAATATCGTCACGACACCCATCGCATAATCCACAATATAATCGGAATTTTCGACCAAAGTCATACCTCCGGCAGTAACGACCACCGATCCCCGAGGTACATTCATCGCATTTAATCTTATCTCTGCGCCCGAAGATGCTTTATATTCTCCGGTCATAATAAATTTATTCTTCTCCGATACTTGCTGGGCGATAGTCAATGTCGAATCATACAGCTCTTGATAAACATACTTTTCCGCTATCGCCGCATTTCCTATTTTTTCGGCCAAGTGACTACCGAACGGCTCTATGACCGGAAATATAATTCTCCCGTTCGAAGATTGAATCGTATACCCCTCTATGTAGTCAAAAATACCATCGGAATATTCCGACTCATTCGCATCCAAACGGTCGAGGTTCATTACTTGCAACAAAGTCTGATTGGATATATTCCCCTCCGGTATATTATTTACAGCTACCCCCGTAGAATCATTCTGATATTTAATGTACAGCCTGAATTTATCCTTCTGAACCTGATAGGCCCCCAGCGAATAAACATTTTTCATCATTAAATCCCAAATGGGTAATGAGGTCGATATGGTAGAACCCTTCAACATTTTCAGAAAAAGACATTGATCCGTATCGGTAACATCTCCCGAAAATTCCCCAACCTGATAAACCTGTCCGTTATAAGTATATTCATAAGCGACAGCAATCATCTCATCGGCATTCAGTTTACTTTTCAAGGAGATATAACCCAATTGGGAATTCAAGGTATATTCAGAAGAAGTAAGTTTCCGGGCACTCTCTATTTTCACATAATCCTGCCCCCCCTCGATACCATAAACAGAAAGAGGTTCCAAAGCCTGTGTCACCAAATTGATATTACGAGCATCGGGATAACCGTTTTTAATCTCAGCATACAACGAGTTGGAGTTATTCATCGGATTTTGCTGCGCGGTAGCCGATATCCAATGGTCGTTACCGATATGAACATTTTCGGCCAAATCCATAAAACCGACAATATTCCTCGACTCTTCATAATTGCCTTGTTTATTCGTAATCCAAACTTCTATTCGATTGATACTCACACCCGATGAGACATAAGGCAATTTGGAAGCAAATTTATCGTAATTGTCCCTAAAAAAATGAGCTAAAAAAAAGTGCCTGTTTTCGTCATAAGCATCTGCCCGGATTTCGAACGGCGTGGTCTGTGCCCCACCACTCGCATTGACCGTTTTCGATTCGGACTGTTGTTGAGAAATAAGAGCGGTAGCCGTCAGTTTACCGAACTGCATAGTCGTCTTTACACCGAATAAAGCCGTACTACCACGTATCAACGACGACCCCGTGGTCATACTCACATTACCGGCTTCGATATTCTTAATAATCTCGTCTTCTTTTCCCTGATATTGTAATTTGAGATTTTTCGAGTCGAAATCGAAAGTCGCATCGGTGTTATAGTTCATATTGAACGACATCTTGTCACCGACTTTCGCCGTTACCGAAGCCTGTATCTTCTCGTCGAAGTCGAAATAAGTCTTCTTTCTGGAACTCATCGGCAGTGCGGGATTATCGAGTTTGTTATGTTTCAATCCCATATTCAACTCGATAGATCCTTGTGTCTTCAATTGTACGCCACCCGGTCCAAAAACTTTTTCCAATGGCCCGAGAGAGAACTGCATATCCAAAAAATTAAACTCCGATTTGCTGTTCTCTGCAAAATTCTGTGCATTCCGTTCCCGATAATACTGCTGCATGGATTTACACAACGTATAATCGTTATACTCGGCCGCCGACAACATGAAAGGAGTACAAACATCAACCCCGGCAACTCGGGTATGGATTACATAACAATTCGTTTCGGCATCATACTCTACTTCTGTTTTCAGATTGGAAGGATTTTTCAAATCCATCGGAGCTATTTGCCCGATTTCATCGTACGATTCGGGTGATGTTTTAGTGACAGGATAACGGACTTGTATGGAATCGGATTCTTTATTGCTTTGCGTTGCCGATATACTGCTCGATGAACTTTGCGGATCGGCCGACTGCAAAGCAGCAAAAGCGGAATAGGCTCCTAATCCGCTCACTGCTAGCACAACTATTGTTCCAATCCTTATCCGTCTTCTCATTCGATACTCCTACACAAATTCCCGCCTTTACTCAAAAGGCGACGACGCCGGTATCAGAGCATTTTCAGAGCCTGCTTAATTACCTCTTCAACTCTCATCGAAGGAGTATCACGCAATAACTTTTGAACTGTTTTTTGCGATTGGGGCTGTGAAAATCCAAGCATCACCAACGCAGCCACAGCTTCCTCGTAAATTTCCGAGGCTGCGGGCGTACTTATTACTAACGGATTGTCGGTAGGTTTTATTTTATCTTTCAAGTCAACAATTACACGCTGTGCAGTTTTAGCGCCTATTCCTTTTACCGACTTCAATAAATTTAGATTCTCCGACACAATCGCCTGCTCCAACTCAGAAGGATTCAATGAAGACAATATCATGCGGGCCGTATTGGGTCCTACTCCCGAAACAGAAATCAACAATATGAACAGTTCACGTTCGTGACGGTCATAAAAGCCATAAAGTTGATAGGCATCTTCCCGAATCGCTTCGTAAACATACAGACGTGTAGCTTGCCCTTTCGAAAGGCAAGAATAAGTATTTAACGAAATATTAAGCAAATAACCTATTCCCATGCACTCCACAACCGCCGTGGCGGGAGTTAAATCGGTAACCTCTCCCGTAATATATTCTATCATATCGTTCTCTTTTTATTCATTTTGTTCAAACTGCAAAGATAGCGAAAGGCGAGTGCAGAGACAAACGGAAATCACATTTCCGTTTTGACTATGCCGAGCCGCATCCTATCTTCGTATTTACAAAGATAGTGAAAGGCGAGCGCAGAGGCAAACGGAATTTTCGGCTCGATATAGTTAATATATTATATATATAATTTTTTATCCATATTTTTTCCTACTTTTGATTCCTAATAAAATATACGTCTCGGCATTAAAACCGAGCAACTTATTTGTACCGCTATCAACCTTTATTACATTTGTATCTAATGAATAAAATTTAGTGTCGAAACTGTTCATCACTTATGTAACAATAGATTTATCACTATACAACAATGAAAAAAGTATTTCTCATTTTCCTTTCTTTGATTTTTATTTTCACGTTTCAAGTAAAAGCTATTACATTGGAAGATATTACTTCCGGGAAATTTCAGTCCAAAGATATAGCAGAGGTTTATCCATCAGCCGATGGCGTTCATTATTTCACAGCGACAAACGGGAATACACGTATCGTAAAATGTGAATACCGGACGGGACACGAAGTCGATACCCTCTTTGACGTAAAAACTGCCAGAGAATGCAATTTGGAACAATTCGACGGTTTTTCTCTCAGCCCCGATGAAAAACATCTATTAATTTATGCCGACTCGGAACCTATTTACCGACGCTCATTCAAAGCCACTTATTACACGTTCGAGATACGCAGGAACTTATTGAAACCGCTTTCCGACGGAGGAAAACAACAAGCTGCCGTATACTCTCCTAACGGCCGAATGGTCGCTTTTGTAAGAGATAACAACATCTTTATCAAAAAACTCGATTACGGTACAGAAGTAGCCGTCACCCGCGACGGAGAGCGAAACAAAATCATCAATGGGATTCCCGATTGGGTTTACGAAGAAGAATTCGCTCTTACTTCTACCCTGCAATGGTCGCCGGACGATGCTACATTAGCTTTTGTGAGATTCGATGAAAGCCATGTTCCCGAATATTCTTTCTCTCTCTACGAAGGTTACTGTCCCACATACCCGGAATACACCCTATATCCGGGAAGATTCACTTACAAATATCCGGTAGCAGGCGAGACCAATTCACAAGTATCGGTACTCTCTTATACCGTCGAAACACGAGCCTTAAAAACGATGAAACTGCCTATATCATCAGACAGTTACATACCTCGAATCAAATTTACGACCGATCCGAACAGACTCGCGGTAGTCACGCTAAACCGCACACAAAACGAAATGGATATATACTCTGTCAATCCTAAATCGGGAATCAGCAAACTGCTATTGAGAGAAACAGACAAAGCTTGGATCGAAGAATCTATATTAGACAATATCTCGTTCTATCCCGATTTCTTCGTGATTGCCAGCAGTCGTAGCGGTTATCAACACCTTTTCCGATACAATTACAATGGAACATTGGCTAAACAAATCACCAAAGGCGAATGGAACGTTTCGGCATTTTTGGGTTATGATGAAAAAAGTCGCTCTTATTTTTACGAATCGAATCAAGAAGGTCCTCTTTACAAAGCCATTTACAAAATAAATGAAAAAGGGATAGAAACCAAATTATCGGAACGAATCGGGACAAATCAGGCTTCGTTCAATCCCTCGTGTACTTATTTTATCAACAAATACAGCAACAGCAATGAACCTTTGCTCGTAACCGTATGCGATGCCAAAGGGAAAGTAATACGCACACTGGAAGACAATGCTACGCTAAAAGCACGAATCGCCCAAACCGATTTGCCACGCAAAGAATTTTTTACCTGCCCCAATCACGCAGGCGATCAAATGAACGGTTATATTTTGAAACCCACGAATTTCGACCCCTCGAAACGCTATCCGGTAGTCATGTCGCAATACAGTGGCCCGGGTTCCCAATCGGTTCTGGATAAATGGACAATAGACTGGGAATACTACTTAGTCAGCAAAGGGTTTATCGTCGCCTGCGTCGATGGGAGAGGAACCGGCGGACGCAGTCGGGCATACGAAACCTCTGTATATATGCAATTAGGGAAACTCGAAACCGAAGACCAAGTAGCGGGAGCGGAATACATGCGGACCCTACCCTATGTAGACGACAAACACATAGGTATATATGGTTGGAGTTACGGTGGGTACGAAACTCTTATGGCCATGTCCACAAGCAACGGTACTTATCAAGCCGGAGTGGCTATCGCTCCGGTAACCGACTGGCGTTATTACGATACGATTTACGCCGAGCGCTTTATGCGTACGCCGAATGAAAACAACGAGGGATATGAACAATCCGCCCCCATTACTCATGCCGAAAAATTAAAAGGAGATTTGTTGATTATATCGGGGACAGCAGACGATAATGTCCACTATCTTAACACGTTACAATATTCCGCTGCTTTAATCGAAGCAGGAATACAATTCGATACTCAAATATATACCAATAAAGATCACCATATACGAGGTTGCAATACCCGTCATCATCTGTATTCCAAAGTATGTAACTTTTTCCTCGATAAACTGAAATAAAAGGAATAGCATCCCAACCCTATGGAAAAGAAAAAAAGTAACAAAATAAGTTGGTCTACCATCTATTCTTTGGGATTGGTACCTGCTATTCTCGTATGGGGATTGGCTCCATCGCTTAAAGAAAATGTCATTGTCCTGACATCGATTATCGTCGGTATTATATGGATTATATTCTCCCGGCTTTACCTACATTTTTTTAAAGGATGTGGAATAATTGGGTGGATAACAGGGTGGTCTATGATATTTGGAGGAATAACAAAAGCATTCTTGCTCCTTTTCGGATATTATAATATCCCTATCGTACTTTTTTGGGCTCCCTGCATGGCGGTCATATTATATCTGTTCGAACATCGGAATATACACCCCCCATTCTGTTATCAGTGTATCTTGAAACGAGGAGGAATTCGAGAACGACATTTACTGGGAGATTTCAGCCGCTATGAAACTCATTATATCGTACGCTTAATCCTAATAGGCTCTATATTAGTAACTATGTTATCATGGATACTTTTCGCTTTTGGCGTGGAAAGGCAAAGCCGTGCCGGGAATTATTTTTACTTCTATTTTCCTTTGGGGTTAAGTATAGCTATCATTATCTTCGAAATTATTCGCCGTCTGTTGATCCAACAACTTATCGAAAGTCACGAGAAAAAATGTAAACGTTATATCAACGACAAAACGAACAATCCCGATATGGATTACTTTTTCACGGTAATTCGTATCATGGTCATAGGCCAAGAAAAAATCTACTTAATCGAAAACAAAGGAGATGAAATAGAATTCAATAGCGGCAAAGGGTTCGATATTCCTATACATCGTTATACAGACTATTGTACGACGCAAGAAGAAGAGGAACAAAAAGCCCGGCAAATCATACGCGAAGAACTTCAAATAGAAAAACCCGATTTACGCCACATATCATCGGCTATCGCCGAAGATTCTTGGCGAAGAGTCGGACATTATGTATTATTTATCTCAGACGAGGATCAAAATAAATTAAACAGGTACAACGGCCGTTGGTACACCATAGAAGAAATAACAAGATTATTCCATAGCAACAGGCTTTATCCTCTATTTAAAGAAATCTATGCCCGTTTCTATACGATTGTCAATACGGCCCGTACCTATTACAGCAATGGAAAAAGGAGATATCCGATAAGAGGATATAAGCCGTCCTTTACATTACACAGAATCGATTTGCTGGATATCGAATTAGATGACCCGGTTTGGCTTTACGTAAGCCGGCACAATGACGACCGCCTTTTATACCGTATAGACAAATGGATTCGAAAAATTTTAGGTAAAAAATGTTCCTCATCAAATTGCTGCGATGCTTGATTTAATCACCATATTGGGTCCCACCGCTTCCGGTAAAACATCTTTGGCGGTGGCGCTGGCCGCCCACCTCGACACCGAAATTATCAGTGCGGATTCCCGTCAGATATATCGCTCAATGGATATCGGTACAGGTAAAGACTTATCCGAATACACCTATGAAGGACACGCTATTCCCTATCATCTAATCGATATTTGCCCACCCGGATATAAATATAATCTATTTGAATATATTCGGGATTACAACACCGCTTACGCAGATATTATCAATCGGGGCAAAACGCCCATTCTTTGCGGGGGTACAGGTCTGTACATAGAAGCCGTACTCAAAGGATACTCGTTACCTCCCGTACCCGAAAACAAGGCCCTGCGCGAAAAACTTGCTGAAAAATCGCTATCCGAATTGGAAGAGATACTCAAAAACTACAAGACTCTACACAACCAAACAGATACCGATACTTGTAAGCGAGCGATCCGCGCCATTGAAATAGCCGAATATTATTCTCGGCAAGAGCCCGAAAAACTTATTCCTAATCCGGTAAAAAACGCTTTGATTATCGGAGTGAACATAGATAGGGAAAGCCGACGCGCCAAAATTTCGCAACGTCTGCGCGATCGTCTCGGACAAGGCATGGTGGCCGAAGTTCAAGGTTTGCTCGACAGCGGCATCGATCCAGAATCTCTCATTTACTACGGGCTCGAATACAAGTATATTACCGAGTACCTCATCGGGCGCACCTCATACGATCAAATGGTTTCATTGCTCGAAATAGCGATTCACCAATTTGCCAAACGGCAAATGACATGGTTCCGGGGTATGGAGCGTCGGGGATTCTCCATTTTTTGGCTCGATGCAGCCCTCTCTCTCGATGAAAAAATAGCTAGGATAGATGAGAAGATAACCCAGTCGGTATAATGCGATACCCCATGTGTTCCATAAATATTAAGAGCTCTTTTCGAGAATACAAAATAAGAAGCTGTTTTAAATTTATTCCGAGACAGATTGAGACCTATGTTGAAGCAGATTGGAGTCCGAGATACGCAGTCAATAGCGGGCTATTGACAAAAATCAAGGGATTCTAGATGCGAGACAGGGGCTCAATATGGCCGGAACATACCTGCTTGAAATGATAATATTATTTCTCTATAAATTTAAAACAGCTTCTAAATTTCTACTTGCATATATCAAAAAATTTTACGAATATTGTAAGCAAGAAATTTCACGAAAGGGAGGCTGTGTAGGGATTAACCTTACTTCATTTTATTTAAATTGAATGTTCATCACACAGTTTGCCTCATGAGTAGTATGGAAGCAAAAGTCGAAATTCTTTGGAATAGCCTATTGTTAACATGGTCGTATGATTACAGAGTCGCCGGAATCCATACGTTCGATAAAGATGGTTTAGCGATCGGAGAGAATTTGATCGAACGCCTGAATCTCGAAACATCGTGGGGAACCTTAACAATTCTGGAAACTACCGATACTTCCATAACTTTTATACATAATGGCACGAGGATAATATTGGCCGATGGAGCAAAATATCATTTCGAAGTTCCACAAGTGCTCCCCGGCAGTCAAGGAGATTTTTACATCGAATTGATTTGCTCCCAAGTACGACTCACTCACTGGGACGAATTTTTCGAATGCTCTCGGCAATTCACGGTCGATAAAATCGACTGGGATCTCATGCAAGATGGCGATGTAGACTCTGCTTTACTCATTGCCGAATCTATCGCCGAACAATCGCCGGAATCACTCGAAATCATCGCAGAATATATGGCCGTTGCTGATAATCTGGGTAGTACAGAGGCTCATGAATGGTTACGCGACTATTACAGTCCTGGCGATATTGCAGAACCTTACAGTTAACCAAAAATGAAACATTATGATAGATTTCTCCAAAGAACACAAGACCTTACTTAGCCGATTGGCGAAGAGCCCGAACGACATGGAAGCCCGTGCCGACCTACTGCGTTGTAACTGCCTTTGGGCCGAAGAAAATATAAAGGGAAACAAAAACACATGGCAAAATGCGAATCTGATACGTGAAGTATTACAATATGGGCCTCTTTTACTCGAAACGGGAGAAATGAGCATGTATGACCTCGTTTACAAAACATGCGACAGAATAAAAAGAACTATATTTTCACATCCTCGCCTATCTGTAAAAATTCTCGAATTGGAAAGGGAAGCCCTTTATCGTATCGAAGCAGAAACCGGTCACGAACTGGGTATCACCGAAGACGTTCAACATGAAATTAGTCTATTAGGAACAAATATATGGTATGCCGACCGTGGTGAATATGATAAAATCAAAAACGAGGGACATTTGAAACACGACCCGGTAGAATGGACTGCCCGTTGGGAAGAGGTTATCGACGAAGCAGAAGCAAAAGCATATGCCAGATTACAAGAACACCCTCAGGGTATGGGGTTTTGTCATGCCTATTGGCCGACGTTATCTGCTATTTTGGCCGAAGACTACGATATCCAGTGGCGTAGCCCGTCCCAAATGAACCCCAAAGTTCTGTTCGACTAACAGAGTATTAGCCTAAAAAACAGAGGGATACATCGTTAACATGTATCCCTCTGTTTTTTCTATTCTATTTTAAAATCCTTTCTTATTTACAAATCGAACTTATAGCCTAACGAAAGCATGAACATTGTATTATTAGGACTACCCTCCTCATCGTAGACATTAGAAAGTCCGAAATTATAACGGGCATCGATCGTCATACCAAAATCAAACTCATACCCGACACCCAAAGCAAGAGAAAAATCGAATGTTTTAGCCTTATAGCCATATCCATATGGTTCCAAATCTTTGGACGAAATCTCTTTTCCCGCCAACTTCGCTTTATATTCATCATCGACACAGAAGCCAAATTGAGGACCAAAATGAACATTTAAACCTGCCCACGGATAAATTTTCAACAAAACAGGTATATTCAGATAGTGTGAAGTATAGTTCGATTCCAAAGTTTTCGTGAGAACCGGTATATCATCAAAACCAGCCCCCTGCATCGAATAATAAAATTCGGGCTGAATCGCCAATAATTTATTAATACGATAATTAGCAAAGATCCCCACATTCATTCCTGCTCTGAAATTCGATCCATCTCCAGTCAAAGAAGAGACGTTAAGACCTAATTTCGGACCCATAGAAAGTTGAGCGAAAGCTCCACCCATGCACATCACGGTAGCGACTACCAATAAAATCTTTCTCATTTCTTTTTAGTTTTGTTACACCTAGTTCTCCAAAGGGGTATTTTAATACAATTTCTGCGGGGAGAACTTCAGTAATTTTTTTCAAAATATTTACTGATCGCATGTTAATAAAGCGCGAATATAGCCATTAAAGCTATATATAAAAACTATTTATATTCTTTTTCTTCCACATCACAAAAATACACCCCACAACACATTATCTATCAACCACATAAGACATCAACATAATAATATAAAATACGAATATTTATATAATCATGCCATAAAAATAAAAATACCAACTATTTTCTTTGTAGCGAACTTAAAAACAAAAATCTATGGCAAATAATTCGTACAAAAATCCGTCGATGAAACAACTCGATATTTTAAAAACCGAAAACGAAATAGAGCGCTCTCACTACCCGATACTGTTACAGGCTCAAAAAGCATGGGAGAATATAGAACATTTCAGGCAAAAGCGAAAACGAAACAGGGACTATACTTATGGAAAACAATGGAACGACTTGATAAAACTACCAGACGGCAGAGTCGTAAGCGAAGAACAGTATATACGAGAACAAGGAAAAGTTCCTCTGAAAAACAACCTGATCCGCCAAATGGTCAAAGCCGTTTTAGGGCAATTCAGAAACAACCAAACCCAACCCGTATGTATAGCTCGTGACAGGCAGGAACAGAGTTTGGGGGAACTGATGAGCACAGCCGTCCAATACGCCTACCAGCATAATCGGTTACAAGAACTCGATAGCCGCACATTGGAAGAGTTTTTGATTTCGGGTATTTGTTTCCAGAAAATAGGATATGGACACCGTAGAGGAAAAACCGACGTCTGGGTAGATGAAATAAATCCGAACCGAATATTCTTCAACGCTATGGAGGACAGCCGCCATTGGGATTGTACTCTCATAGGCGAACTACACGACATGTCTATCGCCGAAGTAATATCGAGATTTTCTTTCGGGTCAAGGGCTCGTGCCATACAATTACGTAACATCTACTCAGAGGCCGACAATGAAACGATACGGCACAACTTCGAGAACCTCACGGCAAAAGCAATCGACCGACTCGATTTTTTTATGCCGGCCAATCAAGATATGTGCCGAGTCATAGAAATATGGAAACTCGAAAGTCGGGAAGTACTGAACTGCCACGATTTCCGTTCCGGTGAATATTACCACATACCTGTGACGGAAGCCGAGGATATAAACAAAGAAAATAGGAAAAGAGTGCACGAAGCTCGCACATCGGGACAACCGGAAGAGACTGCACAGCTTATCGAAACAGAATGGAGTATAATGCAAACATGGCGGTATCGCTTCTTCTCCCCACTGGGAGACTTATTGGACGAAGGAGAAACTCCCTACTGGCATGGAGAACACCCTTACGTGTTTAAACTATACCCTCTCATAGACGGTGAAGTACATGCCTTCGTCGAAGATGTAATCGACCAGCAGAGATATATCAACCGGCTGATTACCATGATAGATTTTATCATGGGTTCGAGCGCAAAAGGCGTATTGCTATTCCCGGAAGATCAAATTCCCGATGGCATGACAATCGAAGATATTGCCGACGAGTGGACCAAATATAACGGTATCATTTTATTCCGTCCCAGACCGGGCTCTCCCATGCCCCAGCAAATAGCGGTCAACGCCACACAAGTGGGAGCTTATGAAATGCTTTCGTTGCAAATGCGCTTGTTCGAAGACATATCCGGCGTCCACGGTGCTATACAGGGCAAAGCAGCCCAATCCGGTACTCCGGCCTCTCTATATGCCCAACAAATACAATATTCTTCGACCAATCTGCTCGATCTATTCGAGTCGTTCAAAACATTCCGAGAAGACCGGGATATAAAAATCATGAAAACAATCCAGCAATTCTACTCGGATAACCGTTATTTAAACTTAGCAGGAAACAATTACGGAAAAGAAATCTCTACCTATACCCCAGAGGAAGTTCGTAATACAGAATTCGATTTATCAATTGCCGAAACACTATCGACACCCGCTTTAAGAATGGCATCCAACGAATTTCTTATGGAGCTGTTTCGTTCCGGGAAAATATCGCTCGAAATGCTTCTGCAAAACGGAGCCTTTCCTTTCGCCGACAAACTGCTGCAAGCTATCCATCAAAGTCAAGCCGAATCGACACAACAAAACACCACACCGCAAATTTAGACGATCGGTTTATCTTAATCGAAACAAAGACAGAATCCGCTTGGGATTCTGTCTTTGAACTCTAACCATAAATATAAATCAAAACAGACACTACTTCTGTAACACATATTCTTTCATATGAGCTATATCGTCTAAATAATCTTGTAAGTCTTGTTCATGATCTTCTTCCTCTGCCAAAATATGTTTGGCGATATCGCAAGTCGTAAAATCCTTCCCGTCGGTCAATGCAGCGATCGTCTGATAACGTAATATAGCGCAACGTTCTGCTGCGACATTCTGTTTCAGCAACTTGACTACATCTACATCAGTAGGAGGAGTATAAGCACATTTTGCCAAATCGAACCATTTCTTAGGATCCAATACGGG
The DNA here is from genome assembly GCF_022723415.1 of Barnesiella sp. Taxonomy (NCBI): domain Bacteria; kingdom Pseudomonadati; phylum Bacteroidota; class Bacteroidia; order Bacteroidales; family Barnesiellaceae; genus Barnesiella; species Barnesiella sp. The sequence goes on from NZ_JAIJHU010000032.1 coordinate 25,206, forward strand.
AACACCCTCCAACTCGATAATACGGTCGGCTATCAATTTAGCATGTTCGAACTCTTCCATAGCATGTTCCTGAAATTCTCGTTGTACATCGCCACGCATAGCGCCTTTCACTACAAGGGCTCCCACCCAATATTGATAAAACGCCAACCATTCTTCCGACAAAGCGGCATTCAACTCATCGAGAACTTCCGATACATCTATTCTTCCCTTCAAAATAGCTACACTTTCTTTTGCCATAATTATATCTCTTTTAGATTAAAAACTTTCCTTAATAACAATTGCGATATCTCGTTGGTTCACCACGACACCTACAATTCTACTTCCATATTCACAAGAACCGATATTCTCACCTTTATACTTGGGATCATTGAGATAGAGGAGATTCGAATAAAAATGAAATTAGTCGCTTTATCTTTTTCTCATCTTTCGCTATATTTGTAGAATATAGGATACGGTTCGGCAGAGTCAAATCGGAAATGAAATTTCCGTTTGCCTTTGCACTTGCCTTTCGCTATATTTGTAGAGTTTTTCTTTAATTATAAAATTTCTGCAATGAAAAACATACGCACAGCCATTATTGGAGCCGGCTACCGGGGACGGTACTTAATAACCCTTTTGCAAAAAATAAATCTATTCGATATTATCGCTGTCAGCGATATATCTCCCAACCTATCAGAAATTATATCGCAACTATTCGCGGGAGAAAAGATTCCTAAAATTTACAATTCTGGGACTGACGATTATCGACGAATGCTAAATGAAAACACGATAGACCTCGTCATCATAGCTTCCCCGTGGCATCTCCACAAAGAACAAACCATCGAGGCATTAAAATCTGGATGCCACGTCGCAATAGAAGTGAAAGGAGCATTGGATATAGACGAGTACCCCGATATTATCCATGAAAGCCGACAGAATAAAAAGCAGGTCTTTCCTCTTGAAAACACACTATTCAGAAACGATATTCTGGCTATAAACAACATGATACATGCCGGGATATTCGGTCGCTTGGTCTTTCTTCAAGGAGGATACCGACATGACCTCACCCATATACTCATAGATCAAACCGGAAACTTCGGTGTACAGAATGGGTCTGAATCAGAGTGGAGATCGAAATATTACGAAACCGAAAACGGCGATTTATATCCGACCCACGGATTAGCCCCCTTGTGCATGTTCCTTGATATCAATCATACAGACTATATAAAAAGCATCACGTCTTTCTCCACAAAACCGGGATTAGGACTCCACGCTTGTATGGCCAAGCGAAACGGAATGAAATATACCGATATACACCAACACACATTCCGAATGGGCGATGTCGTCACTTCGATACTCCAAACCGATTCCGGGGCTCAAATAAACTTATTGCACGATACCACTCTCCCACGTCCCCGTTCTCTCAACTACGAAGTTCAAGGAACCAACGGAATTTGGAATGCCGAGAAAAATGCCATTTACATCGATGGGTTAAGTCCTTTCGAGGAATGGGAACCCGAAGATAAATACATCAAGCAATACAAACATCGGTTCTGGCAGCAATGGGAATCGGAAGCTCTTCGCTATGACGGGCATCATCAAGGCATGGACTACATCATGCTAAGGGTCTTGGGTGAAGCTCTGCAAGGCCGGGAAAATTATCCGGCAACGTTGGAAGATATGGCAACTTGGGCAGCAGTATCGCCCTACTCGAAAATATCCATTCAAAAGGGAACTTCGATACCCTTTCCCCACTTCTAAACCATCTCGAACAGACATAGAAAAGAGTCGCTCCGGATTTTCGGAGCGACTCTTTTCTATACTCTATAAATCAATCTTTACTACAAAAGGCTCCAAGCGACCGTCAATCCCGCCATCACAATAGCGACCATGCTCATTAGTTTAATCAATATGTTCAAACTCGGACCAGACGTGTCTTTGAACGGGTCGCCCACCGTATCTCCAACAACCGTCGCTTTATGTACTTCACTGTGCTTTCCTCCGAAATTACCCTCTTCGACATACTTCTTGGCATTATCCCAAGCCCCTCCGGCATTCGCCATAAAGATAGCCAAAACAAATCCTGCGCTAAGACCACCGATAAGTAACCCGACAACACCCGATACACCGAATATCAATCCCGTAGCAATAGGAGCGACAATCGCCAATAACGAAGGGAATACCATTTCCCGTTGCGCTCCCTGAGTAGAAATGGCTACACAACGTTCATAATCAGGTTCAGATTCTCCGGTAAGAATACCTTTTATCTCCCTGAACTGGCGACGCACCTCTTCCACCATGTGTGCAGCAGCGCGTCCCACAGCATTCATCGTCAATCCGCAGAAAAGAAATGCCATCATCGAACCGATGAACATACCCGACAAAACTTTCGGATTCATCAGCGTAATATCATAATACCGCATAAAATCGGTAAATGTCGCCTCACTAATCAAGACCGATGTACCATCGGCAAATTCGAGCACCGTCTCTCCGATACGAGTCAACCCGATACGAATCTCTTCCATATAAGAAGCCAGCAAAGCGAGACCGGTAAGTGCAGCAGAACCGATAGCAAATCCCTTTCCGGTAGCCGCCGTTGTATTTCCCAAAGAATCGAGGGCATCGGTTCTTTTTCGCACCTCCTCGCCCAAACCGCTCATCTCAGCATTTCCTCCCGCATTATCGGCAATAGGACCATAAGCATCGGTTGCCAACGTGATTCCCAATGTCGAAAGCATTCCCACCGCAGCAATACCTATACCATATAAACCGAGAGTGACATTCGATAAATCGAACCCGGATGCAAACAAATAGGAAAGGATAATACCAGCGACAACAGCAATCACAGGAACGGCAGTTGAAATCATACCCAACCCGATACCCGAAATTATGACTGTTGCAGGGCCCGTTTTCCCGCTCTCCGACAAACGCTGTGTCGGACGATAGGATTGAGAGGTATAATATTCCGTACTGCGACCTATAACAATCCCCACTAACAATCCCACGATTACCGAACCGCCGATAAATGCCCAGTTTTCTAACTGTAAAGCCCATAAAATTCCAAAAGTAGCGAATACGATAAGTACAGAACTGAGGTTTGTACCGAAGGAGAGAGATTTCAACAAATCTTTCATCTTTGCATCTTCCCGTGTACGAACCGAAAATATCCCGATAATAGAAAGCAATATACCCACTGCCGCAATCAACATAGGAGCGATTACGGCTTTCATCTGCATGTCGGTTTCGCCGGCTCCCATAAAGGCCGCAGCTCCCAAAGCCGATGTCGCTAATATCGAACCGCAATACGATTCATACAAGTCGGCCCCCATACCGGCCACGTCTCCTACATTGTCACCCACATTATCGGCTATCGTTGCTGGGTTGCGAGGGTCATCTTCTGGAATCCCCGCTTCGACCTTACCGACAAGATCGGCTCCCACATCGGCAGCTTTTGTATAAATACCTCCTCCCACACGGGCAAACAAAGCCTGTGTAGATGCTCCCATTCCGAAGGTAAGCATCGTAGTCGTTATTACACAAAGTTTATGGGCTGGATTCATAGCTTCTGCCGGAATCACTGCATTCAACAGAAGATACCAAAACGATATATCGAGAAGACCTAACCCTACAACGACAAGTCCCATAACAGCCCCGCTGCGGAAAGCGATTCGCAGTCCACGATTTAATGAAGTACGGGCAGCATTAGCCGTTCGAGCAGATGCGTAAGTGGCTGTCTTCATTCCCAAATACCCCGATAAGCCGGAGAAAAAACCGCCCGTGAGAAACGCCACCGGAACCCATTTGTTCTGGACTCCAAAACCGAACGCCATGATAGAAAACAATATCACCAGAACTAAAAACACCAAACCCACGACCTTGTATTGCTGACGTAAGTAAGACATAGCTCCTCTGCGAACATAAAGAGCTATTTTTTTCATTTGAGGCGTTCCCTCGTCCGTTTTCATCAACTGCTTATAAAAATACCAAGCAAAGAGTAATGCTAATACCGAAGAAATAGGCACAAGCCAGAATAATGCATTTGTCATAGCAATTATATAATTAAGTTAACATTTTTAGACTGGTTAAAGGTAAGTTGGTTTGCATAAACTGCCAAATCTTTTTCTCTAATTTTTGTTTTTTAGTCCTCAAAAAACAGTATCGATCGGTATGAAACCCTCCTTTTTACATTCAAACATTTTGGGAATATTTCTTGGAAGTTACAATTAAAAAAAATATATTTGTTCTTGTTTCCTTTTTATCTTTACCATATTACTTATGAAAAATAGTTCCAAATTCAATTCATTAGGAGGTTTTCCCGATCTCGAATCTTTCAAAGACGAATCTGGGAAATATGGGTATCGAGAGAAAAAAACTCAAAAGATATTTATCGCCCCGCAATTCGATGCAGCATATTCTTTTCACGAAGGAATAGCGGCAGTGAAAGTTGATCATAAATATGGATACATCGACCGACACGGATTAATAGTCATCAAACTCGACTACGACTGGGCCAGTTCCTTTCATAATGGATTAGCCATGGTAGAACGAAACAACCGATATGGATATATCAATCAAGAAGGCAAAGAAATCGTTCCTATTATTTATGAACACATCGACGATTTTCACGAAGGGCTGGCTCCGGTAAAACTAAATGATAAATGGGGTTATGTAGATTGTTCGGGGAAAGTTGTCATTCCCCCTCGATACGACGATTCTTGGTGTTTCAACGAGTCATTGGCAGCTGTCAGAGTCGATGAGAAATGGGGCTTTATAGATAAAACTGGACATTTACTCATACCTTTGCAATATGATTATGCTTGGAATTTCAAAGAAGATGTCGCAGCGGTAAAGCAAAATGGGAAATGGGGTTTTATAGATAAAGCGGGGCAAGAATTTCTACCGTTCCTATATGACGAAGCTGATTCTTTCTCAAAAGGATTCGCCGAAGTCAAAATGGATACGCTTTGGGGAGTTATCGACAAAACAGGTACATGGGTAAAAAACGAGGATTGCATCTGACCTCTCTACTATTCTAAAATAACTTGATCTGAATATTTTACAGGCATCCGATTTTCATCGGATGCCTTTTTATTTTCCCCTCCCGTATGTTTTTCGATCCTGCCACAATTTCCCCCTCTTTCTCATAGATATTTGCAGTAGATACAATCGAACGAACTAAAAACTTACTAAAATGCTAAACTTATTTTTAACGGCACTTCCCCTGTTAGGGAACTATTTGTTTTCACAAAAGAATAAAAAACAGTCTCAACAAACCATTCAAACAAATCAAAAACGCTATGAACAAAAACTATCACAACTAGATAGTCTCTTCAATAGGAACTATTACAGTAACATTCTCGATCGATCCGACGTGAGGGGGTTACTTGGTAATCTACGCGAACAGATGTCGGAAACAACCCGAAATCTAAAAAATAAGGCAACCATTACCGGAGCTACACCCGAGACCGTCGTCACTGTCCAAAAATCTCAAAACCAAGCATACGGCAATGCCGTCAGCCAAATAGCAAGTCAAGCGGCGACATGGAAAGAAAATACGCTTCAAAATTATTTGTCGGCCCGTAGTGCTTTGGAAGATTTTTACCGTCCGTTGAAATCGGATTATATGAACAATATACTCGGTAAAACATTTCCCTCCTTCAATCCTCTACAAAATCTGTTCAACCCAAATACACAATTTTAAGATCATGGATACAATTTTTACAACAGAAAATTCGCAACCGACTAAAACATTAGCAGACTATATAAATGAAGGGAAAAGTTTTTTGGAAGCCTATCAAGCTCAATCACCAAAAAGACTTGCCAGAGGCAAAGCATACGAACAGGTAGAAATGCTGAAAGAGCTGTTAAACTTGTTACATCAGCCGGATAATACAGAGGTACAGCAGGTTACAGATGTTTTAATTCCGAAAACATATCCTGAAAAAGAAAAGAGGTTCCTTAACTATCTCTCATGGTTAACGTTTATCTCTGACCGTAACAAACCGAAACACCCTTGCCCTCCTTTGAGCGAAAAAATTTTATTGCAAGCCTTTCGTATGGGACGTAATGAGTTCGAGCGCAAACATCACATATTCAATCTATTGGTATCCATCGGATACCCTTTACAACAAGCCGGCCTGCTTGCTAAATATTTAGATAATAATATTCATTAAAAAATTTCCAATAAAAATATGAGCACCTTAAACCCCGATTTACTACAAGAAGGTAATGGTATATATGGTTGGGATTTAATCAATCCCTATCTACAAGAATGGTATCGAAAAAAAGAAAATGGAGAGAACGAAGAATCACCCGCTTTCATAGCTCCGTTACCGGGAGAAAATTCGGTTGTACCATTCCCCTCTATTCCTAAACAAGAAACACCAATACCCCTAAAACCCGACTACCCGATAAACCCCGAACCGGAAATCCCGATCGAAACACCTCGCAAATTAAAGTCTTTAACCGAAGGAATAAATCTAGCGGGCGAACGTATTTGGAACGATCTAAAATATTCCCGAGGATACATACAAGACAAACTATCTGATAGTGAAATGTCCGAAGCCGCCCAAAAAGCATTGGAGCGACTTCCCGAATATCAAAGAAGCACCGAGTCCCAACTACAAAATAAGGAAGACTCTTTACAAAATGAAACCGAACACAGTACCTCCGATCGTCCTCGTCTTGAATTAAAAGGACTCGAAGAATATCGTCGATTAAGGAATGAGAATATTTCTCCAAACGAAATAAGCAGACAGCTCTCCGAGACAGCCCGATGGGGAAACGAAGGGAAAAAACTCATGGAAGAAGCTCGCATGGCGAATAACTCTTTTCCCGAAACCGAAGGCTGGGCAACTATTGGTGAAATCATAGCTAATATAGGGAGAGTGGGGATACCGGTTGCCGCCGGAGCCGCCTTCGCTCCGGCAGGTATCGCTGCTGGTATTGCTAATGTTGCCTCTTCCGTTGCCGAAAGCCACGCACAAGCACAAATGGAACTGGATAATTTCGAACAAGAAACAGGACAACGTTTAACCGACGGACAACGTACCGGATTCGTAGCTATTTGTATGGGAGCCGATCTCCTGTTTGACACAATCTTACAAAGCCGATACCTTAAAAATCTAAAATCGGGAGCCAAAAAGAAAGCATCGGAATATTTCAAAAAGACGATTCTTAAAAATCAAACAGCACAGACTGAAATAAGTAAAATAATGAGTAAACTGTCAAAGACCGATAAATCGGCTCTTATAGCAGGAACCTTTAACGATGCAGTAACAGGAGGGACCGCCGAAGCTCTCAATTCGGTCGCTCACGATATGGCTAAAACGATTTACAACGAACCGGGACAATATCCGACTCTCGAATCGATCCTACAAAACGCTACTACCGGTATGGTATCGGGTAGTTTGGGCGGAGCTGCCGTTGGGGGTACGGGACGAGCCATCAATCTGAAAAAGAGAAATATGCGGAGAAACAAGCAAACCACCACAGCCCTTGTAGACCAACATGGATTTGCATGGGAAGTCCTCGACTACAACCCGGAAAACAAAATCGCCGAAGTACTTTCGCCCAATGGAAAAAATACAATAAATGTACCCGATATCGAGCCCGACATGATTCATTTCTTCTCCGTAGGAGAATATAAAAATACCGGCAAAATAAAAAGAGAGATAAACGAACCCGATCCGTTCGCCCCAATTATACCGGACCAGACCAAAGATAAAGTATGGCAAAAAATGTCTACACGTGGAAAATACAGACTAACCAAAGATTTAGCCGAACGTATGGGGCTCGATAACGTTATTGTTTATGAACATGAGTCCGACCTACCGGTCTCCGTCCGATCTCTAAAAAAACAAGGAGGTAAAATAGGCGGATATTATATGCACAACGGTAATATAGGTATCGTTCTCGACAATATTCCTTCCTACACGAGATTGCAGAGAGTCCTATTGCACGAAGCGATAGGGCATCAAGGCCTTGATGCTCTTTTCGGCGACTCTTATTTCAAAGACGAATTTTTAATGAAAGTCTATCGGTCTATGCCCTCCGAATGGAAATTGAGAGGCAATTCGTGGAATGCTCGAAAAACCGATGCCGAAGAGTATTTGGCCGATTTGGCGAGTAACGGCGTATCGTCTTCCGCATGGAATCAAATCTATGGGGAATTGAGAAATATGCTCCGAATATTCATTCCGGGACTAAACTTCTCGGAAAGAGAAATACGTAACATTCTCATACGTTCCAAAAATGCATTAAAAAAGGACGATTCAATTTCCGAGATGAACAAAAAAATCCGACAACGGCATTTAAACGAATCGGACGACTTAGGGACACCACTAACCGAATCCGACCCGGAAACATACCGTTTCTTGTGGGAAAACGACCCAGAATGGAAAAACTACAAAAAATTCTATGACCACGTATATGGAGAAAGGACCGACATAAACGATTAAAAATCGCCCCCGGCTGTTTCTGTCGATCAACAGTCGGGAGCAGTTCTATCTAAATCAAATTACCAAACTTATCCATAACAAATCTCACCATTCTCATTTCGATATTCATCGAAACTCTTATTATATTGAGTCATCGCCCGCAAACTCATACCCATACTCGAAAATCCTCCGTCGTGATACAAGTTTTGCATAGTCACTTTACGAGTTAAATCGGAAAACATTACGATACAATAATCGGCACACTCGTCGGCATTGGCATTACCGAGAGGAGACATACGATTCGCAAAATCCATCAACGATTCCATTCCTTTCACCCCGCTACCGGCAGTCGTCATGGTAGGAGACTGAGATATAGTATTGATTCGAACATTTTTCTCCCTACCATAAATATATCCAAAACTACGGGCGATAGACTCTAACAAAGCCTTCGCATCCGCCATGTCGTTATAGCCGAATAAGGTTCGCTGAGCCGCGACATAAGACAAAGCCAAAATAGAGCCGTACTCGTTAATGGCATCCATCTTTTTAGCCACCTGTATCATTTTATGAAACGAAACAGCCGAAATATCCAATGTCTTGGATAACATATCGTAGTCCAAATCATCATAAGGACGCTTTTTTCTTACATTCGGAGACATTCCGATAGAATGCAACACAAAATCTATCTTACCCCCCAAGACCTCCATAGAGCGCTTGAAAACATTTTCAAGATCCTCCACGCTGGTTGCATCTGCCGGAATAATCTCAGCATTTAATTTTTCACCTAATGTATTTACCTCCCCCATACGCACTGCCATAGGCGTATTGGAAAGAGTGATCGTTGCACCTTCCTCCACAGCTTTTTCAGCTACTTTCCATGCAATGGACATTTCATTAAGGGCTCCGAAAATAATACCTCTTTTTCCCTTTAATAAGTTATAACTCATAATTTATACTTTTAAGCACAATATTGCACAGTTTGTGCAATATCGTGCCGTTTTGTGGCTGCAAATATAGATACTTTTTTTTAACCGCAAAACAAAAAGTTCGATTTTGTTATCTCGACATTACAATTCAACACCCTATAATCTCCAACTTACAAATTGACAAAACCAAACGACCAATGACTCGCTCAAACGACATCGACCATCAAAAAGGATATTTCATTTATTAAAAACTTTTAGAATAAAAAAAGCAGCCCCCATCGAAAATTTATCCGTATATTTGACTTTATCAAATATAGGTCTCGATTTGGACAAGACAAAATAAAAAAACTTGTTGTTCATTTTGTCCCACCAATCATCTTTCGCTATATTTGTATCGTGAAATTAACTAAAATAATAATTTTATACACACAAAACCATGAGTAAGCCATATGTTGTAGGTATTGATATAGGTGGTACCAATACAGTATTCGGAATTGTTGATGCCCGCGGTTCTATCTTAGCCACAGGTTCTATCAAGACTCAGAAATATACCGAAATAACAGATTACGTAAATGCACTGCACGAAGAACTATCTCGTCTTTTGGCGCAAGAAAACGTAACCGATCAAATTGCCGGTATAGGTATAGGAGCTCCTAACGGGAACTATTTTAACGGAACAATCGAATTTGCACCTAACCTCCCGTGGAAAGGCGTAATCCCCTTAGCCCAAATGGTACGGGAAAAATTCAATATTCCGGTAACTATCACCAACGACGCTAATGCCGCTGCTATCGGTGAAATGACCTATGGAGCTGCCCGCGGTGTAAAAGATTTCATCATGATTACCCTCGGTACGGGTGTAGGTAGCGGTATCGTCATTAACGGACAAATGGTCTATGGGCACGATGGATTTGCCGGAGAACTCGGGCACGTAATCGTACGCCGTGGAAATGGCCGCCTCTGCGGTTGCGGCAGAACGGGTTGTCTCGAAGCCTATACCTCCGCCACAGGTGTTGCACGTACGGCTCGGGAATTCCTCGAACTTCGCAACGACGAATCCACTTTACGGCAGCTTCCTATTCAAGAGATCACTTCGAAAGACGTTTACGATGCGGCCGTGTCAGGCGACAAACTATCTCAAGAGATTTTCGAGTATACCGGTACAATCTTAGGAGAAGCATTCGCCGATTTCATCGCATTTTCAAGCCCCAAGATGATTGTCCTGTTCGGAGGATTAGCAAAGTCGGGCGAACTGATCATGCGTCCTATCCGCGAAGCTATGGAAAAAAATCTGCTTGCTATTTACAAAGGAAAAGTAAAACTGGTACTTTCGGAATTGAAAGAGAGCGATGCCGCCGTATTGGGAGCCAGTGCTCTGGGCTGGGAAGCCAGCTGATCGGCATTAGATATATTAAAAAGAAAAGGGCTGCAATGCAGCCCTTTTCTTTTAGTATAAACTTATTTATTACTCCTGCAAAGCCTTGTGCATAGCAGCCGCAGCACGCCGACCGTCTCCCATAGCAAGAATAACCGTAGCGCCACCCCTCACAATATCTCCTCCTGCATAAATATCAGGGATTGAAGACTGCAATGTGTCGGCATTGACGACAATCGTCCCTTTCGGAGTTACTTCAAGACCCTCTATGGAATTAGGGACCAACGGATTAGGAGAAACTCCCACACTGACGATCACCTCGTCGATATCGATAGTCTCGATAGCTCCCGGAACAGGGACAGGAGAACGCCGACCAGAAGCATCCGGCTCTCCCAACTCCATCTTTTGAAGTCGCATTTGACAAACTCTTCCCCGTTCGTCCCCTATATACTCGACAGGATTATACAATGTCAAAAATTCCACACCCTCCTGTTTGGCATGATGTATTTCTTCTTTACGAGCCGGCATCTCGTCCTCTGAGCGACGATAGATTATCATAACCTTCTCCGCTCCCAGTCGACGAGCCGTCCGAACTGAATCCATTGCCGTATTACCTCCTCCGATAACCGCCACTCTACGGCCTCTCCACACCGGAGTATCGGAATCGGGATTAGCGGCATCCATCAAATTCACTCGTGTCAGATATTCATTACTCGACATCACCCCATTCAAATTCTCGCCCGGGATATTCATGAATCTCGGCAAGCCGGCTCCGCTGGCAACCATGATACCCTTAAATCCCATCTCATGAAGGTCGTCATACGAGAGCGTCTTCCCGACAATGCAATCGGTCATAAACTCGACTCCCATACGACGAAGGTTCTCTATTTCAACGTCGACAACCTCGTTGGGCAATCTGAACTCGGGTATACCGTATTTTAGAACACCTCCTATCTCATGCAAAGCCTCGAACACAGTAACTCTATATCCCCATTTAGCCATATCTCCCGCAAAAGAAAGTCCACAAGGGCCCGAACCGACTACGGCTATTTTCACTCCGTTACATGGCTTCATGGCAGGGAGAGCGACCTCTCCCGAAGCGTGTTCATAATCGGCAGCAAAACGCTCCAAATAACCGATAGCGATCGGTTCTTTTTTCAATCTTTGAGTATAAAAGCATTTCGATTCACATTGACGCTCCTGTGGACATACCCGCCCACACACCGCAGGCAAAGCACTCGTTTCTTTCAATGTACGAGCCGCCGACAAAAAATCACCCCGTTCTATATTTTTAATAAATTTTGGTATATTGATCCCAACCGGACAACCAGTCATACAAAGAGGCTCTACGCAATCGAGGCAACGAGTAGCCTCCAAAACGGCTTGTTCACGTGTAAGCCCACAATTCACCTCTTCCCGATTAGTTATGCGGTAAGCAGGATCGAGCTCTTTCATTTTCACCCGAGGTATATCGGTACGTTCCTTAGCCTTTCTACTTTTACGCAGCTCTTCTCTCCATTTTTCGGCACGTTGCGCCGATAATTCTTCTTTATTCATAAATATAACAAAACTTGTTACTTCGATTCCAAATCTTTATAGGAAGACAATCGCATAAGCATTTCGTCAAAATCCACTTGATGGGCATCAAACTCCGGCCCGTCTATACATACGAAACGAATTTTTCCGTCCACCGTAATCCGACATGCTCCACACATACCGGTTCCATCTACCATAATCGTATTCAGAGATGCAACCGTGGGTATATCGTACTTTCGAGTCAATAGAGAAACAAACTTCATCATCACCGCCGGCCCTATGGTCACACACAGGTCTACCTTCTCCCGATTGATGACAGCCTCTACACCTTGTGTTACAAGACCCTTATTACCATACGAACCATCATCGGTCATAATTATTACTTCATCTGAATATTCCCGCATTTGTTTTTCAAGAATAATCAGCTCTTTCGTGCGAGCGGCCAACACCGTAATCACCCGATTACCGGCTTCCTTCATCGCCGCAACAATCGGCAATAAGGGAGCACAACCGACACCACCGCCACAACAAACTACCGTACCGAATTTTTCGATATGAGTCGCCCTGCCCAACGGACCTACTACATCTGTAATATAATCCCCGGGATTAAGAGCACACAATTTCGAAGAAGACTTTCCTACCGCCTGTACGACCAAAGTGATTGTCCCGGCCTTGACATCGGCAGCAGCAATCGTAAGCGGAATACGCTCGCCCTTCTCGCCGACTCTCACGATAACAAAATGACCTGCTTTACGAGCCTTCGCAATCAGAGGGGCTTCTACGACAAACTTTACAACTTTTTCCGAAAAATATTCTTTCGCTACAATCTTATTCATCGATTTCTATATTATCTCTCTTTCTTACAAAATTATAAATGACACGCAAAAATTTCCCTAAATACCGACTACTCTCGATTGAAAATCCTCGACATTCCCTATTGCAAAGATAGTGCAAACGAAAACAGAAACAAATTAAAATATATTAGAAGCTGTTTTAAATTTATTCCGAGACAGATTGAGACCTATGTTGAAGCAGATTGGAGTCCGAGATAGGCAGTCAATAGCGGGCTATTGACAAAAAT
>NZ_JAIJHU010000085.1:0-7335 GCF_022723415.1 Barnesiella sp.
TGCCTTCGATACGGAAGTACCCGGGCCAAAGATAGCGGCTACACCGGCTTTGTAAAGGAAGTCATAATCCTGTGCGGGAATAACTCCACCGGCAATTACCACAATATCCTCGCGACCCAATTTCTTCAACTCTTCGATTACCTGAGGAACCAAAGTCTTATGGCCGGCAGCCAAAGAAGAAACGCCCAACACATGTACGTCGTTTTCGACAGCCTGACGCGCAGCTTCCGCCGGAGTTTGGAACAAAGGTCCCATATCCACGTCAAAGCCACAATCGGCATATCCGGTAGCTACCACTTTGGCCCCACGGTCATGACCGTCTTGTCCCATCTTCGCTATCATAATACGAGGTTGGCGACCTTCCTTTTTAGCGAATTTTTCGCACAATTCCGTTGCCCGAACGAAATCGGCATCCTTTTTAGTCTCTGATGAATACACGCCTGATATAGTTCTGATTACTGCTTTATAACGACCTACGACAACTTCGCAAGCATCGGAAATCTCTCCCAACGTAGCGCGAACCTTAGCGGCTTTGACAGCCAAGTCGAGCAAATTACCCTTCTTCGTCTTCACACATTCGGTAATCGCATCAAGAGCCGCCTTAACCGCGGCTTCGTCGCGATGAGCTTTCAAATCTTGCAGACGCTCGATTTGCTCTTTACGCACAGCCGTATTATCGACTTCGAGAATATCGATGGGAGCCTCTTTTTCAAGACGGTATTTGTTTACACCCACGATCGTCTGTTTACCCGAGTCGATACGTGCCTGCGTACGGGCGGCAGCCTCTTCGATACGAAGTTTCGGGAGTCCGGTTTCGATGGCCTTAGCCATACCGCCCAACTTCTCGATCTCTTGAATATGTTCCCATGCCTTATGAGCCAGCTCGTTAGTCAGAGCCTCTACATAATAAGAACCTGCCCACGGGTCGATTTCTTTTGTAATATAAGTCTCTTCTTGAATATAAATCTGAGTATTACGAGCGATACGAGCCGAAAAATCGGTTGGCAGAGCGATAGCCTCGTCAAGAGCGTTGGTGTGCAACGATTGGGTATGCCCCAAAGCAGCCCCCATAGCCTCGATACAAGTACGACCCACATTATTGAACGGATCTTGTTCGGTCAATGACCAACCCGATGTTTGCGAGTGAGTACGCAAAGCGAGAGATTTCGGATTCTTGGGGTTGAACTGTTTTACGATCTTAGCCCACAACATACGTGCGGCACGCATCTTGGCGATCTCCATAAAGAAATTCATGCCGATAGCCCAGAAGAAAGACAACCGCGGAGCGAATGCGTCAATATCCATACCGGCGTTGATTCCGGCACGCAAATATTCAAGACCGTCGGCCAGCGTATAAGCCAGCTCTATATCGGCTGTCGCTCCGGCTTCCTGCATATGATATCCCGAAATGGAGATCGAGTTGAACTTCGGCATGTTTTGCGAAGTAAACTCAAAAATATCGGCGATGATACGCATCGAGAATTCAGGCGGATAAATATAGGTATTACGCACCATAAATTCTTTCAAAATATCGTTCTGAATCGTTCCGGCCATCTCTTCGAGTTTCGCGCCTTGTTCCAACCCGGCATTGATATAAAAAGCAAGGATAGGCAACACGGCTCCGTTCATCGTCATGGATACAGACATTTTGTTCAAAGGAATACCGTCGAACAAAACCTTCATATCTTCGAGCGAACAAATCGATACACCGGCCTTACCTACATCGCCTACCACACGCTCGTGATCGGCATCATATCCTCTGTGTGTCGGGAGGTCGAATGCCACAGACAATCCCTTCTGTCCCGAAGCCAAGTTTCTACGATAGAAAGCATTGGACTCCTCTGCGGTCGAGAAACCTGCATACTGACGGATTGTCCACGGACGAATGGCATACATACCGCTGTACGGGCCACGAAGAAACGGAGGAAGTCCGGCTACATAATTCAAGTGTTCAAGACCTTCGAGGTCTTCTTTGGTGTAAACAGGTTTGACGGGTATCAACTCCGGGGTTATCCAGTTTTCACCCTCATGGGCTACTTTCCCTGCCGAATGGGCGAAAGCATCCTTCGTAATATCTATATTCTTAAAATTAGGTCTCATTGTCTTTTTGTTTTTTCTTGTGTGATACAAATTGTCCGCCTTTAAATCGAAAGTTTTTCATTAAACGATTTCAACGTATCGAGTACATTCGAACGAACGTGAATAAACTCGGTAATACCCTGAGCCTTTAATTCGTCCATACAAGCCGGAGCTCCGGCTACGACGAACAGAGCGCGACCGTCGAGTATCTTGAATGCTTCCGGAGCATATTGAGCGTACTCGTCATCGCTCGAACAAAGTACCACAATATCGGCTTTGGCGTCCAAAGCGGCATCGATTCCGGCCTGCACGGTCTCGAAACCGAGGTTGTCGACGATCTTGTATCCGGCACAAGCAAAGAAATTCGACGAGAATTGAGAACGTGCTAAACGCATGGCCAAATTCCCGATAGTCAACATGAATACCGTCGGACGTTTGCCCGAACGTTCTGTTGCCAATCGCAAAGTTTCGAAATCACTGGCTGCCCGTTTGGTATTCAACACGGGGAACTCAGGTTCGCAATGATGTCCTCCCTCGTGCTTTCCGCATCCGCAACCGCACGCTTCGCCGTTAACGATTTTATCGCTGGCGACTTCATTGAAATTGGGGTATTGATTCGTTCCCAACAGTATTTCTTTCCGACGAGCCACATTCATATGGCGAGTCTCGGCCGAAGCGTTTACTTGATTTTGTACGAATCCCTCTTTCACGGCTTTGTAGAAACCGTCCTTCTCTTCCACTTCGAGGAAAAGTTTCCAAGCCTGCTCGGCGATAGAAACCGTCAAAGTCTCCACATAATAAGAACCGGCAGCCGGGTCGGTAATACGATTCAAATGCGACTCTTCTTTCAACAATAACTGTTGGTTACGAGCGATTCTTTCCGAAAAATCGTCCGGTTCCTTGTAAGCCTTGTCGAAAGGAGTCGTCGTAATGGAATCCACACCCGCCAAAGCAGCCGACATCGTCTCGGTCTGCGAACGAAGGAGATTCACATGAGCGTCGAATATAGTCTGGTTGAACTCCGAAGTCTGCGCATGAGCCTTCATTTTGCAAGCACAATCGCAAGCCGGATTATATTGTTTCACAATTTGAGCCCACAACATACGGGCAGCCCGGAATTTGGCAAGCTCCATAAAATAATTGGACGATATGCCGAAATTAAATTTCACTCGTTTAGCGACTTCGTCGACCGACAGACCTTTATCTGTAAGGGCGGCCAGCCACTCATTACCCCAAGCCAAAGCAAAACCGAGTTCCTGAGAAATAAAAGATCCGGCATTGTTCAACATCACGGCATCGACTGCCAATACCCGGAATCCGGGCAACTCTTTTACCGCATCGATAACCATGACGGCCTGATCGGCATAATCGGCGAAATCACGGCCTTTGGTCAACATTCGCTTAAACGGATTGAAACGAATCGAGCCCGATACCTTTTGCAAATCGGCAGGAGTCGTTTTGAAATAAGCGGCTACTGTTTCGGCAAGTTTCACTGTGCTTTTCATGCAAGTGGAGAAATTCAATTCCACATTCTCCATGTCGATACCATGCAGCAAAGTTTCCAAGTTTTCTACCGAAATCAAATCTTTGGCAATCTCGAATCCCAACGATTCCACACCCTTTTTCAAAATATCCAGAGCCTTTACATTGGCTTCCTTCACATCGGTTACCTTGATATCCTGACGAACCAGCCAATTGTTGTCGGCACGAGTTCCCCGCACGTAGGGATATTCACCGGGAAGAGAATCGGTCGTACTCAAATTTGCTATGTCTTCGGCACGGTACATGGGGTTAACATTAAACCCTTCGTTAGTCCTCCATACGAGCTTTTTGTCAAAATCAGCTCCTTTAAGGTCTGCCACGACCTTTTCTTTCCATTCCTGTGTGGACACCGGAGGGAACTGGTCAAACAGTTTTTCTTTACTTTCTGCCATAGTTGTTATTAGTTAAGTTGTTTAAGCCAAACTATTTATATAAATATATAGAATATATACTATTATCCGCAAAACAAGCCGAGCATAAAATCTATATGCCCGACATCTGACAACAAAAGTAGTACAAATAGTTTGAAATAAAGAATTTTTTCTGTAATTTTTATGTATAGATACTTCTCTTATAGTAAAATATTAAGAAATTCAAGACCACCATTTTATTACAAAAAAAATCGAAAAATATTTTCTCAAACAAACAAAAAAAGGAAGTACAAGAAAAAAAATACTGGGCAGACACATTCCCCCAACGGGAAAAACATCTATTCGCCGACAAAATTCCCGAAAAGTTATGCGACAGCCACATATCCCCATTAAGGGAGTTTTAATAAAATAAAAACCGTCTAATTGGAACGATCGCTTCTTGCTTTTATTTATATTTGCGATAATGAATATTATTTCCAACAATATGGGCAACGTTCAGAGACAAAGAGGAAACATCGTGCTATATAAAGAAAAGAGGGACAATAGAGAATATATACGCATAGACTATGCAGGTAATAAAGAAATACACGAGCTGCTCACCCAAGACACAGGAATAGAGACGTTTGGCTACGGGTCTGCTTACATAACGGCTGCCACTTTCAGACTGCCGGATTTCTACGACCGCTATTCTCCACATGCCTATATCGATTACAGCCGGGTTTATGTCAGACACCCCAAACCTCAAAGGGAATACACACTGCCGGAAGGATACTTGGAACTGCTGGAACAAAAGCGTTATAGCCCCTCGACCATAAAAACCTACCGTGCCTATTTCAGCGACTTTATGGAATACCACAAAGGGCGGAACATCGACCGCCTGAAAGTGGCGGACATCAACAAGTACATCCTCTACCTTGTGAACGAGAAGAAAATCTCCGTTTCACAGCAGAACATGCGCATCAACGCCATCAAGTTCTACTATGAGCAGGTAAAAGGCGGACAGCGCCAATACTATGGTGGCATCACCCGTGCGAAGGAATACAAGTCACTTCCCGAAGTGTTGAGCAGGAATGAGGTAAGCCACATTCTCTCCTGCCTGTCCAACCCGAAACACCGTTGCATGATTTCACTGATTTACTCCGCCGGATTGCGAAGAAGCGAGCTCTTGAACCTTACCCCAAAAGACATCATCAGTGAACGGATGCTTGTGCGTATCATGGGCAAAGGACGGAAATGCCGATATTCGCTGCTTTCAGAAAAGCTACTGAAGGATCTTAGGGAATATTTCAAGGAGTACCGTCCGCAGAAATGGCTGTTCGAGGGAGAAAAACCCGGTGAACAGTATTCCGCCAGTGCGCTGGTAAAGGTACTGAAAGAAGCTGCCAGCCGTGCCGGTATCAAGCACCGGGTACATGTACACATGCTGCGCCATTCGTTTGCGACCCACTTGCTGGAGCAAGGAACAGACCTCAGGACCATACAGGAGCTGCTGGGTCATAATGACATCAAGACCACCTCAATTTATCTGCATGTAACGAGTGCGCATAAATCGAGCATCCCCAATCCTCTCGACACATTGGACGGCTTATAAGGTACAGCCATTAGAGATTAGGAAATGCACCTGCGAGGTGTATCTTACATCAGTAAACAACACCTCGCAGGTGCTCTTATAAATACATTACTGATAATATAAATTTTATATGAAACTGTTTCTTTTGATATTAACATCTATTCTTTCCATAGGATTAATAAGTTGGAAAGATTCAACAGATATATCTCAAAATAAGGACTGCATTTTCAGAGATATTTTGGTTGGATATGTAGATTATGACAATGTTTTAGACAGCATATATATTGAAAAGACTTCAGAATATCGGTATGATGATAATGATGGTATGAAAGAATGTTTCGAACAGACAGAAAGAGTAATATTTACTGTTTCATTTGGAAATACGGGAGAAACGCTTGTGCTGGAAGATAAAGAAGTTTTTGATTATCCATATGCCAGTTATTCATCTTTGGCTTACAATATCGAAGAAAAAGGTATAATATCAAGACGTACTTATTCATCAAGGTTTTCAGATAAAGTTTATGTGGACTCATATTATAAATATGATGACAAGTTAAATAACTTTTTCAGAATAAAAGAACTCATACGTTTAAGTGAAGGCACAAACATGATTGATTCAATAATGAAAATTGATTCAATTCAGCCTTCTTTGGACGGCAGATGTAATAAAATCAGTAACAAGGAAAGATAACACCTAAACGGCCTTCCTTTCCAAACCATTACCTTTTTCAATACCGTCATCGACCTCCCCTTAATACCAAATCAAACCAAATGCGGTTGTAAAAACATTCCTCCTCTTCTCTTCCGAAAGGAAACCTTCGAGCAAACTAATTGCCGATTTTTTTGTATATTGGTATAAACAAACTATCATAATAGTTTCAGAGAGAATTTAATCGTTTACACCTTATTCCATATGAAAGACGGTAAAAAGCTCGTTTATTCCGGAGACTCGCTCCGAAGATTTTTGCATCGAAAGGGGCTCACCTACAAAGATGCAGCCAAAGAGCTTGGCTTGGATAAAAACACCATAGGCAAGGCAGTAAGAGGCGGAAATATGAATATAAACGTCTTACTGAGTATTGCCAATCACTGGAATTTTCCCATTACCGACTTTTTCATTTTCGTAAATCAAGAAGAATGTGAAGAGACCTATTTTATTAGTCCGAACAAATATAATAACAATTCGGCAAATGATAACCTTTTGGTCTCCGAAGATTCTAAAATCTATAAAAATATTAAAAATTTATCAACAGAAGAGCTGGCTTTAAAAGCATCCAAACAACAAGAAATTTCTTTATTACAGAATCTGATTCGAAATTATCAAGACAGAATCGATTTATTGCAGCAAGAGTTGGGACAATACAAATCTGAATAATCATTTCTTTCCCCCGTCATTATTTACATCTCGACAATAATGCGGGGAACTATCTCTGTACATATCGAAGCGTAGAAGAATTGAAATATCTTCACTTTATTTTACTACCTCTCCTCCTATATTGAATCGGTGGGGGTAAACATGAATTTTAGCGAATGAAATGGATTGAATTTCTCCTTCTTCCCTACCGTGTCCCGTAGCATTATGGGGTGTCGCATAGCGATATAATAGGGGAGACACCGAAGAAACAACAGTCTCTGAGGAGAGGGGTTGAAAAAATTTCATAAACTTTTTGGCTGTAAGAGTTAACCCCTCCGTCACTACGTGACACCTCCCCTATATTTTTGCGTTGCAAAAACACAGTGGAGGAGGAAGAGCGGCATTTCTTGTTTCAGAAT
>NZ_JAIJHU010000086.1:0-7231 GCF_022723415.1 Barnesiella sp.
GCTGTATTTAATATGTCAAAGATACAAATTTGAAAGCGAATCACAACAAGTTCCAAAGTCACGTTCTCCGTGCCGACGCTGTATTTAATATGTCAAAGATACAAATTTGAAAGCGAATCACAACGATTATAGGAGATTGATCGATGAGTGACAAGCTGTATTTAATATGTCAAAGATACAAATTTGAAAGCGAATCACAACAAATCATTTTACAAACCCATATCGAGATTAGCTGTATTTAATATGTCAAAGATACAAATTTGAAAGCGAATCACAACTCCGCTTCATCGCTATAGCGGCAAAAGACGGCTGTATTTAATATGTCAAAGGTACAAATTTGAAAGTGACTCACAACGATGAGGTGCAAACTTTGGCTAAATACTACGTCGTCAAGGCAAATGTTTGTGTATCGAATGGGGTTAAATTAATGCTAACTACTTTGTTTCCAAATTGATACAATAGGGAATGTTAATATACAGTTTCCATGCCTATATCCGAGACTCATTCGGTGTCACACCTATCGCTTTCTTGAATATTCGTGTAAAATGCTGGGAATATTGAAAATCAAGAATGACGGGTTAAATATTGGTACAAGATAGGAGGAAATTTTGACGTGGGCAAGTTGTGGAAGATTGATGTTTTTCCCGACGAGGATGTTCTTCGTGATTGAATTGCCTTTCTTCTCTGACAATCTCTTGGCTGACCAATTTGGAATCGACAAAAGTAAAAGCTGTCGTGACGATGAACCAACTTCCCCGATATAAATCTTCTTTATAAAACAATGTTTCCCTTTTGTGCTTATCGTAAGTATAAGCCATTTCTTTGTTAAACGGTTTGCCAAACTTTTGGATAAACTCATTTTGGCTCATACCTAATTCGACTTGTGTGCCTGAGAATTTACTTACTAATTGGGACGTATAGCAACTACTCAGGAAACATAGACATAGCAACGGAACTAATATCTTGAATTTCATATTGCATTTATTGATTTGGTTTGCGAAGATAAGGAAAATCACGGAGCGGTACAATAGCTGTAAATGCTGTTTAAGAATTACTAAATGAATATGAATTGCTTGTTTTGGATGTAGACAATGGCTTTCTGCTTGGAAAGAATTTCATAATCGATAAGTCCGTCAGCCGTATTTAATATGCCAGAGCTGCAAATTTGAAAGCGAATCACAACCTTAAAGGAGTACGGCTCTTACCAGCAGCAGCTGTATTTAATATGTCAAAGGTACGGATTTGAAATTAAATCATAATTAATTTAGTTGGATTTTAAACTGTTAATTTCTTATGTGTTGAGAATACCACGGATAAATACTATTGAATTACAGTGTTGGTAGGTGTGTTTTGTGTGGAAAAGCGTATCTTTGATAGCTCAATCAAAGGGATAATGAATGTATGGAACCGTTGGGTATTTGTCGTACGGCTTTTTATGTGTCTAAAAAGATCATGTGTGCCGTACTTATCGTATTTTCATTGAGAGGCAGAGCGCAGAGCAGTGTAATGATGGAGAAGGAGACTTGTGCGTTTCTTCAATCTTTGCCTGCGGGTTTACAAAAGACACAGGCCGATGCCGTGCGTCGCGCCATAAACGGGGATTGTACCGCTTTGATATCTGTGCGTAATTCGCGTAATACGAACCCTGAATCGAAAAGTGGGGTAGTGGCAGCGGATATCGGAGGGTGTTATCGTTTGTATCGCCCTGCCGGATTCGATACTATTCCGTTGCCTGTGTTGATTTACTTACATGGGGGTGGCTGGTGTTTCGGGAGTATCAATAGTTGCGCTCATTTTTGTGCGGGGTTATCGTATAGGGCAAAGATTGCTGTGTTGGCCGTGGAATATCCCTTAGCACCCGAACATGCTTATCCTGCCGCCCTCAATGCTTGTACCGAGGCCGTCGCATTCGCTTTCGAGCATGCCGGGGAGTATGGCTTTCTTCCCGATCGGATATCTATCGGCGGAGATAGTTCGGGCGGGAATCTTGCTCTTGCTACGGCTCTTAACCTAATTCTTGCAAAGGATTCTCACTCTTGCCGCATGGACAGTGGAACGATGTGCTCTTCACTTTGTTCGCTCGTGCTGTTTTATCCGGTGACAAAAGCTTGGGCAGACGGTTCGTCTTCGTGGAAAAACTATGCCGAGGGATATGGTCTCGATGCCCAATTGATGGAGGCTTTCAATGCCGCATACATCGGTACAGGAGATGCTCGACAGCCTCTTGTCTCGCCGGGTGTAGCCGATGACGAGCTACTGAAACAGCTACCGCCGACGCTTATCGTCAATGCCGAGCGGGATATTCTTTTATGTCAGGGGAAGGAATTGGCGGCCAGACTTTCCGGGCTCGGCGTTGCCGTGAGCCATACGGTTTTGCCTCATACGGTGCATCTCTTTATCACCGTGCCGGGACAGCCTACGGCATTCGGGGAGTCTGTTCGTTTAGCCGCCGACTTTCTCACGTTAGAGTAGGGGAATCATTCCGTATCAGAGAGGTGGCTTTACAACTATATCGGGATTGAGACTCCTTAGATGATCGATGAATGCTTGCCTCTGTTTGGGAGACAAGACGAGAGTCTTTTTGTCGGCGAAGCGGATTTCTATCCTGTCCATCGATAAGGCCGGTGCGCTTAAACAACTATTGGTTTTCGAGATTTTCGTTATTCGGTCGATCGGGAAGGAGGACGACAAGAATATGCCGCATTTGATGTGCAGCGTGCCGTTGTCTATGGTGTAGCTCGTGTTACAGAATGGGTCGGCAATGAAAGCGGCCGTGACGACCAATAAGGCGAGGGCTATCCAAGAGAATTCGAACAGGAGCGGCAGGTAGGACAGAAGGACAATTGCTATAATGGCGATTAGCAAGCCTTTATCGACCTTTGATTTGTAAACAGTTTTCATTGTCTCGTAGGAGATTAGAATATCCCTCCACCAAGCATAAGGCGCAGTATACCCAAAACGATAGATACGATGCAGAGGGTTTTGCCATTGTCTGATTTGAGAATGGCACAGATGATGAGGAAAATGACCGATATGGGTATGGCCACCCAGTTGAGAAATCCCAATAGGGGAATAAATGCGACAAGGGTGATGAGCAGTGCTACGATACCTAAGAATGTTCCCATTGTTTTATGCTTTTTGTCGATTAACAAATGTATTTTGTGATTTGTTCCGGGGGATCGATGTCTTGTCAATCCATTCGGGTTTTATAGTCGTAGTAGTCGTATTCCCGCCAGATTTCCGCTTTCCCGTCGCTTTTGAGGCAGGCTATGGAGGGGTGGGGGATTCCGTTGAACATGGTTGTCTTGACTGTCGTATAGTGAATCATATCCTCGAATATGATTCGGTCTCCTATTTGCAATTCGTGGTCGAAATGCCAGTCTCCTATATAGTCGCCGCTCAGACAAGAGTTTCCTCCCATACGATAGGCGTATGTGCCGGGTGCGGGTTCTACCGAGCCTCGTATCGCCGGTTTATAGGGCATTTCGAGACAGTCGGGCATGTGACAGGCAAAAGAGACGTCGAGAATGGCTGTTTTGATACCGTGGTTCTCGACTATATCGACTATGGTGGATACTAATGTACCGGTCTGCCAAGCGAACGCACTACCGGGTTCGAGAATGATTTCGAGGCCGGGGTGTCTTTGTTTGAAGCCCCGGAGGAGGTTAATCAAATGTGCGGTATCGTAATCCTTGCGGGTCATGAGGTGACCGCCACCCATATTCAGCCATTTGATATGGGGGAGCAAATGCCCGAATCGGTTTTCGACTTGTGCCAAAGTCTTTTCGAGGTCGTAGGAGGTGGACTCGCAGAGGGTGTGGAAATGAAGTCCTTCCACGCCCTGCGGAAGTTCGGGCAGCTTGTCGGCGGTTATTCCTAAGCGGGAACCCGGTGCGCAGGGATTGTAGAGGTCGGTTTCTACCTCGGAATATTCGGGGTTGATACGCAACCCGCACGATACCCGGTTGCCGTCGGCTACTACTTGGGGGTAAAACCGTTCGAATTGAGTCAGGGAGTTGAAGGTAATGTGGCTGCTGTATTTGAGTATTGTCGGGAAATCCCGCTCGGTATAGGCCGGTGAGTAGGTGTGTGCCGGACTGCCCATCTCCTCGAATGCCAGCCGTGCTTCGTGTATGGAGCTGGCTGTGGAGTGCGGAATATATTCCCGTATGACGGGGAATGATTTCCAAAGGGCATAGGCTTTGAACGCCAGTATAATATTTACTCCGGCGGCTTCTTTGACGGAGCGAATGAGAGCGAGGTTGCGGCGCAATAGTTCTTCTTCGAGAACATAGCAGGGCGATGGTATTTGCGATAGCGTATCGTGCATGACGTATGAAAAATTATTCTATGATTGTGAACTTGGCGAATTTGAGCAGGAGCTGTTTGCGTCCGACGTTTTCAAATTCGACGGTTATTTTGCAGTTGTCTCCCGTATCTTCTATGGCTGTAACGGTTCCGTTTCCGAAGCGGGCATGGCAGATGAATGTTCCTATTTCTACTTGCCCGGCAGCGGTTGCAACTGTGGATTGTGTCGTAGAATGGGTTTCACCTGTGGGTTTAGAGTCTATCTTGGTCAACCGTTTGCCCGGAGACGGAGCAGTGAATGGTCTCGGTGCAGGTGTGCGATCCGTATCTTCTTCGTTCCATCGGGAAGTTTTGCGCGGTCTTTCCGTATCGAATGGAAATCGGTTCCACGATATGGTTTCTCTGGGAGACTCTTGTTTGGTTTGTACCGGCATATCGACGTATCGAGAATCGAGGTCTTTGATGAACCGGCTTGGAGGAGAGGAGACCGTTTGTCCGTTACGATAGCGGGAGAGGGCATACGTGAGGGTGCAGTTTTCTTCTGCGCGGGTGATGGCCACATAGAGCAGACGTCGTTCTTCTTCGATTTCCCGTTCACTGTTTTTACTCATGGCCGAAGGAAAGAGGTCTTCTTCTACTCCAACAATGAAAACTTGTTTGAACTCCAATCCTTTCGATGCATGGACCGTCATCAAGGTTACTTTGTCTTGCTCGGTTTCATCGCCGTTGTCTTGATCTGTCGCCAAAGAAATTTCGGCTAAGAAGTCGGATAGGGAGGTTTGTTCTTCTCTGGCTTCTTCGCGCAGGGCGCAAAATTCACGGACACCGTTCAAAAGTTCTTCGATGTTCTCTTGTCGGCTGATGTTTTCGGGGGTACGATCCGAGGAAATTTCTCCCCAAATACCCGACCGCTTGATAATCGTTTCTGCCAGTTCCGGTGTGTTCTTTTTATCGGCTTCGTAGCGTAATTCGTCTATGAGGTCCTTGAAGGTTTTCAACTTGTTCAATGTGCCGTTGTTAATGGCCAAGTTGTAGCCTATGGGGTCGGAAATCACATTCCATATACTGGATTCCTGCGAGTGTGCCCGTTCGATGAGTTTCGAGAGAGTGGTATTTCCGATTCCTCGTGTGGGATAGTTGATGACTCGTTTGAGCGCTTCTTCGTCATCGGGGTTTATCGTCAATCTGAAATAGGCGATGGCGTCCTTGATTTCTTTCCTTTGGTAGAACGACATGCCTCCGTAGATGCGGTAGGGTATGTTGCGCTTGCGCAGAGCTTCTTCTAATACACGGGACTGTGCGTTCGTGCGGTAGAGGACAGCGAAGTCGTTGTAATCACAGTGAGTCGTGAGACGCATTTCGGCAATACGGTTCGAGACGATAAAGCCTTCTTCGAAATCGGAATAGGCACTTATTACTTGTACTTTGTTTCCTTGTTCTTTTTCGGAGAATACTTGTTTGGGTATTTGTTCCTTGTTCTTGGCGATGAGGCTGTTGGCCGTATTGACGATATTTTGTGTGGAACGGTAGTTTCGTTCGAGTTTGAATATTTTCAATCCCGGGTACTCTTTACTCAGTCCGAGTATATTGTGGATATTCGCTCCCCGGAACGAGTAAATGCTCTGGGCATCGTCGCCCACCACGCAGATGTGATTGTGGCCTTTTCCTAACTGGCTGACGATGAGGTGTTGGGCGAAATTGGTATCTTGATACTCGTCTACCAAGATGTAGGCGAACAGGTCGCGATAGTGTTGCAGCACGTCGGGGTGATCCCTGAAAAGTATATTGGTATTGAGCAGCAGGTCGTCGAAATCCATTGCCCCCGACACGAAACAGCGTTGTCGGTAGATACGGTATATTTCGTGAATGAGGGGCCGTTTCGAACGAGTATCCATCTCGATAAGTTCCCGGTTTCGCGCATAGGCTTGCGGTTCGATGAGGGCGTTTTTCGCATGGGAAATAATCGCCTGCACGGTTGAGGGTTTGTATGTCTTATCGTCGAGTTGAAGTTCTCTGATAATGCTTTTTATAAGCGACAGGGAATCGGAGGCATCGTAGATGGTGAAGTCGTGACGATAACCGAGCCGGTCGGCATTGGCTCGAAGTATGCGGGAGAAAATGGAGTGAAACGTCCCTGCCCACAAGCGTTGAGCTGTCTCTGTCCCTACCAATGCGGCGATGCGTTCTTTCATTTCGTTGGCCGCTTTGTTGGTGAAGGTGAGTGCTAGCAGCCGGTGGGGTGGATATCCCATTTGCAGCAGGTGTGCTATTTTGTAGGTAAGTACTCTTGTTTTACCCGACCCGGCTCCGGCGATAACCAATTCCGGTCCATCGGTATAGAGCACAGCTTCGCGTTGCTGGTCGTTCAGACTGTTCAGAAAATCTTGTTCCACTTTTCTTTTCCTTTGCTTCGTGCAAAGATAGTGTAAAGGGTTAATAGAAACAAGCCTCGGTTTTGTCTGTGCGTTATCTATTTTTTTGAGAATCATACTTTCGTTATCGCAGAATTGGGTTTTATTTCTTCTTTTCAAGTACTGTATTGGTGGTGGCGGAGTTTCTTGGTTCGTCGCTACGGTCGCCGTCGGGGTCTGCGAAACTCGCTCCGCTCGGACAGTCCTCACCCTTTTTCCTCCGTCTTCCTTGCGACTTCACCGCCCGATAAAGGCGGGGATTTAATTCGTGCTTTTGACGGTCTTGAATCTATTTGATACGACATGACGTTTCGCTCCATATTTTGCATTAGCAAAACACAGAGGAGATGAGAAAATGGCTCGTTATGTTATGAGGCATGGTAGGGGAGAAGGGAGACTTCCTGTTTCTGCTCATCGAAATCGAGAGGGAAAAAGAGGGGATTAGGTTCACCCTCCACCTGTCGGATTTATTCTCTTCTGTTGCAATCGAAGGAGGATTGATGGAATCCGGG